>NZ_JAMYOR010000059.1:0-43611 GCF_040319965.1 Mesorhizobium sp. M0830
GGGGGGGGTCGGAGTGGTGTATAACCCCCCGGGCGTGGTCAACATGGGCGCGGGCCGAGGGTTCGTTTAGCCCGCGGGGGTCGCGGTCCCCGTACCCCGCTGCGAGCCCCGCCGCGTTGGCGGCGGCGCCATCGTCGACGTCGACTATGCGGTCAAGCGGCCTTGGCTTCGCCAGCATAAAGCGCCTCCTTGAACGGCACGGGACCGACACGGCGGTAGGCGTCGATGAATTTCTCTTGTGGGTCTAGCCGCAGGCCGAGATACGTCTCGACGATCTGCTCGATGGCGTCGGTGATTTCTTCCGACGAGAAGCCGCGGCCGATGATCTCGCCGACCGAGGTGTTCTCATCGGCAGAGCCGCCCAGCGTAACCTGGTAGAGCTCGGACCCCTTCTTCTCGACGCCGAGGATGCCGATGTGGCCGACATGGTGATGACCGCAGGCATTGATGCAGCCGGATATCTTCAGTTTCAGTTCGCCGATCTCGCGCTGCCGCTCCAACGAAGCGAAGCGGCGCGAGATTTCCTGTGCGATCGGGATCGAGCGCGCCGTGGCCAGCGCGCAATAGTCGAGGCCAGGGCAAGCGATGATGTCCGATATCAGATTGGAATTGGCCGTCGCCAGGCCAATGCCGACCAGCGTATCATAGACCGCCTTGAGGTCGGCGCGTGCCACATGCGGCAGGATCAGATTCTGCTCATGGCTGACACGCAGTTCGTCGAAAGCATATTTTTCGGCGATGTCGGCGACCGCTTCCATCTGGCTGTCCGAAGCGTCGCCGGGCACCTCGCCGATTCCCTTGAGCGAGATCGTCACCGCGGCGTAGTCGGGATGGCGGTGCGTCACGACATTCTGGTCGAGCCACTCCGAGAACCCCTTGGAATCCAGTCGCGCCAGCTTGACCGCCTGGTCGCCTTCCGGCCGGTCGGTGAGCGCCGGCGGCGCGAAATATGCTTGGATGGCGCGGATATCGGCTTCCGGCAGCTTCAGGTCGGCATCCCTCAACTCCCGCCACTCGGCCTCGACCTGGCGGGTGATTTCCTCGACGCCGGTCTCGTGGACGAGGATCTTGATGCGCGCCTTGTACTTGTTGTCGCGGCGGCCATAGAGGTTGTAAACGCGCAGGATCGCCGTGCAGTAGGACAGAAGGTCGGCTTCCGGCAGGAAGTCGCGGATCTTGCGGGCGACCATCGGCGTGCGGCCCTGACCGCCGCCGATATAGACGGCGAAGCCGAGTTCGCCGGCGGCGTTCTTCTTCAGGTGCAGGCCGATATCGTGCGTCTGGATGGCAGCGCGGTCGCGCTCGGCCCCCGTCACCGCGATCTTGAATTTGCGCGGCAGGAACGAAAATTCCGGATGCACCGACGACCACTGGCGCAGGATTTCCGCATAGGGGCGCGGATCGGCGACCTCGTCGGCGGCGGCGCCGGCGAAATGATCGGCGGTGACATTGCGGATGCAATTGCCGCTGGTCTGGATGGCATGCATCTCGACGCTTGCAAGATCGGCCAGGATGGCCGGAATGTCCGACAGCGCCGGCCAGTTGAACTGGATGTTCTGGCGCGTGGTGAAATGGCCGTAGCCCTTGTCGTATTTGCGAGCGATGTGGCCGAGCATACGCAACTGCTTGCCGTTCAGCGTGCCATAGGGCACCGCGATGCGCAGCATATAGGCGTGCAGCTGAAGATAGACGCCGTTCATCAGCCTGAGCGGCCGGAACTGGTCCTCGGTGATCTCGCCGGCAAGGCGGCGCTGAACCTGGTCGCTGAACTCGGCGACGCGGGCCTGGACAAAATCGTGGTCGAACTCATCGTAACGGTACATGCTTCGTCTTTCAGGGCGCGTCCGCCCATGCCTGGTGTCTTGTTAAGCTGCCCACGTCGCCTGCCTGGCAGCCTGCTTGCCGAGATCGTTGCGGATGGTCGGGCCCGCGGCGCGAATCTTTTCGCGCAGCCGCACCGGCTCGACGACGCCGTTGACGACATCGACATCGATCAGATTGACATCGACCACTTCGTTGGCGGCATAGGCCTTGGCGCCGATCACCTCGAGGCGATCCTCGGCCAGCTTGTCATGGGCAATGTCGGCATGGTCCACCGTCTCGGCCCAGCCGCCATCGGCGTACCAGACGGCAATGCCGTCGCTCAGGCGGTTGGCGGTCAGAATCTTCATGACTGAACTCCTTCGGCGACCGAACTGGACGCACCTTCATGTCTGTGTGCCGCGAGCGCCTCGGACCGGTCAAAGTTGGCGCCGGCGACCGCGTCGCCGATGATGGTCATGACCGGGCCGGAAAGATCGGCGCGCGCTTCCAGCGACGGCAGGTCGGCAAGCGTGCCGTGGAACCGGCGCCGGTTGGTAAGGCTTGCATTCTCGACCACTGCTACCGCCGTATCCGGCGACAGACCGGCCTCGATCAGCCGGCCGGCAACTTCGGCCGCCACCGAGCGGCCCATATAGACGGCGACGGTGGCGCCCGAAATGGCGAGCTTGGCCCAGTCGGGTAGCGAATTGCCCTTGAGGTCGTGGCCGGTGGTGAACACCATTGACGAGGAAACACCGCGCAACGTCAGCGGCAATTCGAAATCGGCGGCGGCGGCGAATGCCGCGGTGACGCCCGGAACCACCTCATAGGCGATGCCGGCATCGCGAAGCGCTGCCATCTCCTCGCCGGCCCGGCCGAACACGAGCGGATCGCCCGACTTCAGCCGCACGACGCGCTTGCCTTCACGGCCGAGTTCGACCAGCAGTGCATTGATCTGCGCCTGGCTCTTGGTGTGGCAGCCCTTGCGTTTTCCGACCGGCAGACGCTCGGCATCGCGGCGGCCCATAGCAACGACCGCCTCCGGCACCAGCGCGTCATGGACGATGACATCGGCTTCCATCAGCAGGCGATGGGCACGCAAAGTCAGAAGATCCTCGGCGCCCGGACCGGCGCCGACCAGGGCGATGTGGCCGCAGGCCGGCGCATCCGACAGCAGAAGATGGACAGCAGCGTCATGCGCCTGCGAAAGCTCGCCCGCCTCAGCCGCACGGGCAGGAGCACCAGCAAAGAAATCATTCCAGAAGCGGCGGCGGGCGTTGCCTCTCGGCAGCAGCTTTTCGGCAGCTCCGCGAAACGACGCCGCGAGTGTTGCCAGCGGCCCGAGCGCCGGCGACAGCATGCGGTCGATGCGGCTACGCAGCATTTGGGCAAGCACCGGGCCCGCACCTTCCGTGCCGATGGCGATGGCGACCGGCGCGCGGTTGACCAGCGCTGGGGTAAAGAAATCACAAAGCTCAGGCCGGTCGACGGCGTTGACCGGAATGCCGAGCCGGCGCGCGTCCGTGGCCACGCGGCGATCGAGTTCCTCATTGCCGCTGGCGGCAAATACCATGACCGCACCTTCGAGCTGTGACGCGTCGTAAGCGGCGGCAAAATGGTGGGTGCCGGTCTGAGCGATGAAGGTCAAGAGATCGGGCTCGGCATGTTCCGCGATGACGCGCAAAACCGCACTCGACTGTCCGATCAGCCGTGCCTTGGCCAATGCCTCCTCGCCGCCGCCGACGATGGCCACGGCTTGGCCCTCGACCCGCATGAAGACGGGGAAGGCATTGAGTTTGGGAGCAATGTGCGGCATGGGCGCGAGCGGAATCCTGAACAGGCTTGCAGTTTTACGCGCGAGCGCGAGCAATCAGAAGGAACGCACTGGCGCATCGCCTGTCGGGATGCAATCGCTTTTCTGAATGCATCTCGGCCAAGAGAAAAATATTCCTCATCGGCAGGTGATGCGGATTCAAGCACCTGTCGCAGGCCTTGATTTCCAGCCGTATTAGCACCCGGCGAGCAGTGCCGCAAATCAGGTTTTTCTAAATTCTACCAGTTTAGTAGATTAAAGCCGCCGGCGCTGGATGCCCGGATGTCCAAGTTTATAGGGATGCTGGCGGGAACATTACCCCTGAGAGACGCGTTCCCAAAGGCCCATCGCGTCAGATCGCGAAACCCGGCCGCGGCACATCGCAAGATGCCGGGGCGACCCAAAGAGGAGCCTTGTCATGAGCACGATCAACCTGAAGCATGGCATCTGGGTTTTGGTGGCCGATGGCGAAAAAGCGCTTTTCCTGAGGAATGCCGGCGACAGCAAATATCCGAACCTCGAAGTCGTGCAGGAAATCGAACAGAACAACCCGCCCACCCGCGAGCAAGGCAGTGATAGCCCGGGCCGATACAATGATGGTCCCTCCGTACACCGCAGCGCGGTCGAGGAAACGGACTGGCACCGCATCGGCAAGGAGCGTTTCGCCGACGACATTGCTGACCGGCTCTACAAGCTCGCGCACAGCGGCCAGTTCAAGGAGATCGTGCTTGTCGCACCACCGATGGTGCTTGGGACAATGCGCAAGAAGCTGCACAAGGAGGTCGCGGACAAAGTGACCGCCGAAATTCCCAAGACACTGACCAACCACGCCCTATTCGAAATCGAGGCCTTGCTGCAGGCAGCCTGATCGCTGTGAGCAATTGCGCCGGACCGAGGCGGAATACCATCGAGGAAATTCAAATTGGGGCCGGCGCTTCCTCAGCCGCCGGTCAAGCCTTTGCGGCCGCAGCGTCGATGTCATGGATTTGCGGGTTGCCTCGCCAACACCCGATCCGCCATATTGCGAACAGGCGGCGGCTTCGGGCGGTGTCCATCCGATATCGCTGGTTTTTGAAAGGCGCTCCATAGACAATGCCGCATGACACGCCCCTTATCGCCACCATCGTCGCCGGTCTGGGGCTGGCTTTCGTCTTCGGCGCTCTCGCCAACCGCTTCCGCATTCCGCCGCTGGTCGGTTATCTCGTAGCCGGCGTGCTGGTCGGGCCGAACACGCCCGGTTTCGTCGCCGATGCCAGCCTTGCCAACGAACTGGCCGAAATCGGCGTCATCTTGCTAATGTTCGGCGTCGGGCTGCACTTCTCGCTGAAGGATCTGTTGTCGGTGCGCGCCATCGCCGTGCCCGGCGCGATCGTCCAGATCGGCTTTGCAACAGCGCTCGGCGCCGGCCTTGCCTGGATGCTCGGCTGGTCGATGGGCGCAGGGCTGGTTTTCGGCCTGGCGCTCTCGGTCGCCTCGACCGTGGTGCTGCTACGCGCCTTGCAGGAACGCCGTCTGATCGAGACGGAGCGCGGCCGCATCGCCGTCGGCTGGCTGATCGTCGAGGATTTGGCCATGGTGCTGGCGCTGGTGCTGCTGCCGGCGCTCGCCGGCGTGCTCGGCGGCCAGGAGCAGGCGGACGCCCATGCAAGCGGCTTGCTTTCGCTACCGGACAGCTACGGCATCTGGGGCGTCGTCGGCATCACGCTGGCCAAGGTTGCTGCTTTCGTCGTCGTCATGCTGGTGGTCGGCCGTCGGGTCATCCCCTGGATCCTGCACTACGTCGCCCACACCGGATCGCGCGAATTGTTCCGGCTGGCCGTACTCGCAATAGCGCTCGGTGTCGCCTTCGGCGCGGCCAAGCTGTTCGGGGTCTCGCTGGCTTTGGGAGCCTTCTTCGCCGGCATGATCATGAGCGAATCCGAGCTCAGCCACCGCGCGGCGGAAGAATCGCTGCCGCTGCGCGATGCCTTTTCGGTGCTGTTCTTCGTCTCGGTTGGCATGCTGTTCGACCCGTTCAGCCTGACCAGCAATGGCTGGCCAATCCTGGCGACGCTGGCCATCATCGTCATCGGCAAATCTTTAGCGGCGTTCATCATCGTCGTTGCCTTCGGCTATCCCTTGGCCACCGCCCTGATGATCTCGGCAAGCCTTGCCCAGATCGGCGAATTCTCCTTCATCCTGGCAGAACTCGGCGTCGGGCTGAAATTATTGCCCGAACAAGGCCGCGACCTCATCCTCGCCGGCGCCATCCTGTCGATCGTCCTCAATCCGCTGATGTTCCTGGCCATCGACTGGATGAAGCCATGGCTGGGGCGGCGCGCCGCCAGGACGGCACCGCCGGCCGAGGCAAAGCCGGTCGGTCCGGCGACGGAACCGGGCCAATTGGCCTCGGTTGCAGCCACGACGAAAGGAGGAAACGGGCCGCCGGCCAGGACAGGTCTCACCAACCATGCCATCCTGATCGGTTATGGCCGCGTCGGCAGCCTCGTCGGTGCGGCGCTGAAACAGGCCGCCCTGCCCTTCCTCGTCGTCGAGGATGCCGACAAGACACTGGCCAGACTGAAAGCCGACGGCATAGAAACCGTCTCCGGCAATGCGGCCAACGTCGAAGTGTTCGCCGCCGCCAATCCCGAAGGGGCGAATCGGCTGATCCTAGCCATCCCCAATGCCTTCGAGGCCGGACAGATCGTGCTCAGGGCACGCGCTGCCAATCCCGGCATCAACGTCATTGCCCGCGCCCATTCCGACGCCGAGATCGAGCATCTCAAGGGGCTCGGCGCCGATACGGTGATCATGGGCGAGCGCGAGATCGCGCGGGGCATTGTCGAAGAGGTGCTTGGCCACAAGCCGGAGGCGGCTGAACCGTCCACTGCCTAAGCCGCGCCGCCATGCTGCAAGACAATGCTTAGATATTTTGCCGGCGGCTTCCCAAGCGCCTTCTTGAACATGGTGATGAAGGCCGTGACCGACCCGTAGCCGAGATCGCCCGAAACCTGCTGCACGCTGGCACCCGAAGCCAGTTCCCGTATTGCGACGATCAAGTGCAGTTGCTGGCGCCAGCGCCCGAAGCTCAGCCCCGTCTCCTTCACCACGAGACGGGCGAGACTGCTCTCGCTGAGCGCAACGCGATTGGCCCATTCTGCCAGTG
Source organism: Mesorhizobium sp. M0830 (assembly GCF_040319965.1). Taxonomy (NCBI): domain Bacteria; kingdom Pseudomonadati; phylum Pseudomonadota; class Alphaproteobacteria; order Hyphomicrobiales; family Phyllobacteriaceae; genus Mesorhizobium; species Mesorhizobium sp. M0830. The sequence continues at coordinate 6,765 of NZ_JAMYOR010000059.1, forward strand.
TGCTGCGATCGGCAGGATCTTGCGCCAACGCTTCGGCGATCCGCTTCAAGCGCGGCTCGGATGAGATCGGCAGATGCAACTGCTGGACAGGCATGCGCGGCAGCTCGGTAAGCAGAGTCCTGATCAAAAGCTCATCCCTCGCCCGATCGGCCTGCGCACCATCGGACAGCTCGATGATCAGTTCGCGCAGCAGCGGCGAGATCGAAAGCGTGCAGCAGCGTTCCGGCAGATCGGCGGCTCCCGGCTCTATGTAGACGAAAAAAATCCGGGCATTGGCGGTCGCGACATTGCTGTGCTCCATGCCGCTTGGAATCCACACCCCGCAATGAGGCGGCACCATCCACAGGCCGCTGGGGACGCGACATGTGACGCCGCCTCCGAGCGCGAAGACGAGTTGCCCTTTGCGGTGCCGATGGGCGGGCACTTCCGCTCTGGTCTTGGGGACGTCGACGCGCACGGCAATCGCCGGCGCGGAAGGGTCATCCACATCGAAATCGAGCCAAGGGTAGCTGAGAGGCTGCTTCATGGTTGACGGCTTTTAGCGATCAATTGCCTTCATATCTAAATTATTCAAAGGCAAAGATCGATAGGGTCCACTTGCGAATGAGCGGTGCGTCCATCACGCAGCACTGAGGTATGAACTATGCTCGCCCTCGTCATCTCTTCCGACAGCGCGACCGGACTGAGGATCGCGGAGCTTGCCGAGCCTCAACCGACCCCGAACGAGGCGCTCATCTCGGTCCATGCGACCTCGTTGAACCGTGGCGAACTGCGCCTGCTTGCCATCCGTTCGAACGGCTGGATCCCGGGTCAGGACATCGTCGGGATTGTCGAACGGGCAGCAGCCGATGGCTCCGGGCCAGCCGTAGGCGCCCGGGTTGCGGCTCTGGTCGACGAGGCCGGATGGGCCGAACGGGTCGCCGTGCCAACCGACCGCCTCGCGGTCCTGCCGGATGACGTCAGCTTCGTCTCCGCCGCCACGCTTCCGGTCGCGGGCACGACGGCGCTGAGGACTTTGCGCCATGGCGGCGACCTGGCCGGTCAGCGGGTCCTGATCACCGGCGCAAGCGGTGCGGTCGGTCGTTTCCAGATCCAGATCGCCCGCGAGCAAGGCGCCTCGGTGACCGCGATCGCCGCCGCCCGGCATACCGACGATCTCCGCGGCCTGGGAGCTATGCAGGTTGTCGAGTCGATCGAGTTGGTTGAGGGACCGTTTTCGCTGATCACCGAATCGGTCGGTGGCCAAAGCCTCGCACACGCGATCGAACGTGTCGCGCCTGGCGGAACCATCGTCATGTTCGGTTCGAGCAGCGGCGAACTGACGCCCGTTGGATTCCGCCAGTTCGTTCCGGATCATGAGGGCGCGAGCCTTCAAACCTTTGCGTACTACACGTCAGGTCCAGGCATTGGCGCGGACATCGCCTCGCTGCTCGCTCTGGTCGTGGTTGGCCGGCTCGAAACGCGCGTGGCCCTTACCATCCCGTGGACAGACATTGCTCACGCCCTGGACGCACTGCGACAGCGCAGCTTCAGCGGCAAGGCCGTTCTCACCATAACAGGATGAGCACCCTGTTTTGTCACACGTGCTGGCCGCCATTGATGTGGATTTCCGAGCCCGTGACGTAGGACGCTTGCTGCGAGCACAGGAAGAAGATGATGTCGGCGACTTCCGCAGTGGTGCCAAGACGTCTGAGCGGAATGGTCTCGACGATCCTTTCCGTGCCCGGCGACAGGATCGCGGTGTCGATCTCGCCCGGCGCGATGGCGTTGACACGGATGCCGTGCGGGCCGAAATCATGTGCCATCTCGCGCGTTAGCGAGCCCAGTGCTGCCTTCGATGTCGCATAGGCGGTGCCGGCGAAGGGATGCACGCGGGTTCCGGCGATCGAGGTGACATTGACGATCGAGCCCTTGGCCGCCGCTAATTCCTTGAACAGGCCGCGAGCCAGCATGATCGGCGCGAAGAAATTGACCTGGAACACGTCGCGCCAGACATGCATCGGCGTGTCGATCGAGTCCATCCGGCTGTTGCCGTCCTTGAGCTTCGGCGAGATGCCCGCATTGTTGACCAGCGCGTGCAACTGGCCGCCATGCTCTTCCAGCCGGTGGCGGATTTCCGAGACGGCGATGCCGACATCCTCCTGATCGGCAAGGTCGACCTTGATGTGGTCCTCAGGCCCGGCCGGCCACGGGCAGTCCTCGGCGAAGGCCTGGCGCGAGCAGGTGATGACGCGCCAGCCTTCGCGCGAAAAACGCTTAACTGTGGCGTGGCCGATGCCGCGGCTGGCGCCGGTCAGCACGATGGTCTTTCTGGAGTCGAGTTCAGTCATTTTGGGAGGTGTAGCCGAACCGCGTCGCGGAGGCGAGCGGCGAGTTGCCGCTCAGCCGCCAAGGAGATCGAGGATCGAGGTCTGCCGCTTCTTGCGCGGACCGCCAACGTCGCCCGGTGGCACCGGGTGCTTGATCGATGCGGTGGCGCCGTCGTCTTCCGGCATGGACAAGCCATCGGCATCGACGGTCTGGGCGGGACGGGCCGCGCGGACCGGCGCTGGCTGCTGGGCGACCGGCGCGGCTGGCCGCATCTGCGGCGCCTGCTGGCCGACCGACGTGGAAGGAACCGGCGCCGGCGGCGTGTTGTTCGCCGACGGTATCTCATCGGGCACGATGGTGTCGGCCGGCGTCGATTTCCAGGTGCCAGGCAACGGCCGCACCGGCACGCCCTCGTGGGCTGCTACCATGAATTCGTGCCAGGCCTGCGCCGGCAGCGCGCCGCCGGTGACTTTCTTCATCGGGCTGCCATCATCATTGCCGAACCACACACCCGTGGTGAGGTTGGCAGTGTAGCCGACGAACCAGGCATCGCGCGAATTCTGGCTGGTGCCGGTCTTGCCGGCCGATGGCCAGGCGAAAGCCGCTTTCCGGGCGGTACCGATCTCGACCGTACCCGTCATCATCGAGTTCATCATGCCGACGATCTCGGGCTTGACCACGCGCGGCGCGCTGCCGCCACCGCTGTCGTAGAGCACCTTGCCCTCGGTGGTCGTCACGCGGCGGATGAAATGGATGTCCGGCTTGTAGCCGCCATTGGCAAAGGGGACATAGGCCGATGTCAGTTCCAGAGGGGTCACCTCCGACGTGCCCAGCGCGATCGAGGTGTTGGACTGCAGGTCGGACTGGATGCCCATGCGGTGCGCTGCCTCGACAACTGCGCCCGGCCCGACCTCCATGGTCAGTTGGGCGGCGACCGAATTCAGCGATTTAGCCAATGCGGTTGCCAGCGTCACCTTGCCGAAATATTTGCCGTGGTAATTGTCGGGCGTCCAGTTGCCGATCCTGATCGGTGCGTCGTTGCGCACGCTGTCGGGTGTTCGGCCGGCTTCAAGGGCGGCCATATAGACGAACGGCTTGAACGCCGATCCCGGCTGGCGGCGCGCCTCGGATGCGCGATCGAACTGGCTGGTCGAATAGTCGTAGCCGCCGACCATGGCGCGCACCGCGCCGGAATCGTCGATCGACACCAGGGCACCCTGGCTTACGTTGAGCTTCTTGCCGCCTTCGTCGATCAGCCTGCGGATAGATTGTTCGGCGAGCTTCTGCAGGTTCAGGTCGACGGTGCTGTCGATGACGATATCGCCGCGCACGTCGCCGATCAGGTCGGGAAGTTCTTCCATGATGGTGTCGGCGACGTAATTCTCCGACCCGGTCCAGTAGGACGGCGCGCGCGTTGCCGGCGCGCTCATCGCCGAGGTCAGCTCCTTGGCGCTGATCTTGCCCTCGTCGCGCATGGCGGCAAGCACCAGTTGCGAGCGTTCCTCGGCAGCCTTCGGATCGCGTGCCGGCGACAGCCGCGACGGCGCCTTCAGCAGGCCGGCAAGCAATGCGGCTTCAGACAAGGTGACATCGCGCGCGCTCTTGCCGAAATAACGCCGCGAGGCCGCTTCGACGCCATAGGCGCCGGAACCGAAATAAACCCGGTTGAGGTACATTTCGAGGATCTGGTCCTTGGTATGCTTGTGCTCCAGCCAAAGCGCCAGCAGCACCTCCTGCACCTTGCGTTCCAGCGTGCGATCGGGAGTCAGGAACAGGTTCTTCGCCAATTGTTGGGTCAGGGTCGAGCCGCCCTGCGAGAAATGCCCGCCAATGAGGTTGGTCACCATCGCACGCGACAGGCCAATCGGGTCGATGCCGAAATGCGAATAGAAGCGGCGGTCCTCGATGGCGATGACGGCCTCGGGGATATAGGGCGACATTTCGTGCAGGCCGACGGCTTCGCCCCCGCTCATGCCGCGATTGGCGAGCAGTTGGCCATCCGCCGAGACGATCTTGATATTAGGCGCGCGGTCGGGGATCGACCATGTCGTCGCCGCCGGCATCTTGGCGCCGTAGTAGACGACGGTGCCGGCCACCGCGATGCCGCCCCAGATGGCAAGCACGAAGCACCAGTAGAACAGCCGGCCGAGCACCCCGAACAGGCCGCGCCGGCTTCCGCCGCGCTTTGCCCGCGACGATTTTCCTTTGGCCGGCTTGCGCTTTGCGGAGGCTTTGCGATTGCTCGGCACGACGCGATCCTCCTCATTCACCGAAAGACCCGCCGAGGATCGCGCCTGTGGCGGCCCCTCGAAACTGGGTTCGATGCGGCTGTCTCTGCGGTTCGCCATGAGCTGTGCTTGATATCCCCGATGCCTATGGCATTCGGGTTGAAGAGTAGATGCGGCGATTTAAGGGCGGGTTAAGTCGTGAAAAATCGAGGCAATATGGATTCAATTGCTCGCGGATCGTCTTGAATCGCGCATCAGCGCCGGCTGCGTGCGGCAGCAGGCGAAGGTCGGCGCCGGCCTAATGCCGTCAATTCTGCTGGATCGAAATACCTTTGTTGTCGATCTTGAGCTCGACCCCTTTCGGTTTGGTCTGCTCACGATAAAAGACGCCAGGCGGTTTTCCCGGGAAAGCGCGCGGCGCTTTCCCTAGGGGATTGCATCAAACAAAGAGTTCAAGCAGCTCGCCGGTTTCCATGAAACGGTGAACTGCTCTAATCGTCGTCTTCGCTCGCGGCAGGCCGCCAGCTGGTCGGCTCGACCTTCTTTTGCGTATGACTGTCTGTGTAGACCCACCAGCCGTCATCGCGGTATTGCGCGATGGATTCGTTGATGACGCCGTCGCTGTCCTTCCACGTGATTGAGATCTTGGAGCCGTCGGTCGGCGCGGTCGCTATCGGCTTTCTGTCCGTCAATCTCATCCCCTTTGAACCGGCGACGATGAGCCGACAAACGCGGCAGCCTTGCTTCCGGTTCCAAACCCGGCCATCGGCAGATGTTCGCGACTACCGTCAGCTATGGGCGAAGATATCCTCTTCGTCCCAGCCCATCAGATCGAGTTTGGCGCGCGTCGGCAGGAAGCGAAAGCAGGCATCGGCCTCCTTTGTCCGCCCATCCCGCGCCAGCCGCCCGGCCAGCACATCGCGCAAGCGGTGCAGATACAGCACATCGGATGCCGCATATTCGAGCTGTTCGGGCGACAGCGTTTCGGCCGCCCAGTCCGATGATTGCTGCGCCTTTGACAGGCCAACGCCGAGAAGTTCGAAACAGATATCCTTCAGCCCGTGCCTGTCGGTGTAGGTGCGGGTCAGCCGCGAGGCGATCTTGGTGCAGAAAACCGGCTCGGGCATCACGCCGAACGCGTTGTAGAGCACCGCGATGTCGAAACGGCCGTAGTGGAAGAGCTTGGTTATGCCGCGGCTCCTCAGCAGGCTGACGAGGTTCGGCGCCTTCTTCTGGCCGGGCGCGATCTGGATGACGTCGGCCGAGCCGTCGCCGGGCGAAATTTGCACCACGCACAACCGATCGCGATGCGGGTTGAGCCCGAGCGTCTCGGTATCGATAGCCACCGCTCCGACATTGTAGTGCGAAAGATCGGACAGGTCGTTCTTGTGGAAACGGATGTCGGCCATTGTCTTCTCCGGTCGAACCTATAGTCTCAGGCGTCCTTTAACGGCATAGGACGCCGAGAGCTATGATGTTGGCTCGTCCTCGCCGCAATCCGCTGAAAAATCAACAGAAAGTTGATTTTCATCCCTTCAGCGTGATTTTCTCGCCACTCAGCGCGCCAGCGCGTCGAGAATCCGCGCCCACGAGCGCTGGCCCTTATGGAAGGAGCTGAGCTCGTATTTCTCGTTGGGCGAATGGATGCGGTCGTCGTCGAGGCCGAACCCGACCAGCAGCGATTCCATGCCGAGATAGGTTTGAAAATCGCCGACCACCGGGATCGAGCCACCGCTGCCCGTCGTCACTGCTGGCTTCGGCCATTCGTCGGACAGCGCATTCTTGGCCTTGGCCAGGAACGGCGAGTCATAGGAAAGCTGGATTGCCGGCGAGCCGCCATGCGGGTGGAATTCGACCGAACAGTCGGCGGGGATGCGCTCCTGGACAAACTTCTGGAACGCGGCGCGGATTTTCTTCGGGTCTTGTTTATGGACAAGGCGAAACGATACCTTCGCCGAGGCTTCTGCCGCGATCACCGTCTTGAAGCCCTTGCCAGTGTAGCCGCCGATAATGCCGTTGAACTCGGCCGTCGGACGCGCCCAGGTCAATTCCAGCACCGAGCGACCCTTTTCGCCCGACGGGATCGACAGGCCGACAGGCCCGAGGAACGTCTCGGCCGTCTCGCCAAGCGTCTCCCATGATTTCAGGATCTGCGACGGCGTTTCCTCGACGCCGTCATAGAAACCGGGAATGGTGATATGGCCGTCCTTGTCGTGGATATCTGCCAGTATCCTGGCCAGGATGCGGATAGGATTAGCGGCAGCGCCGCCATAGAGGCCGGAATGCAGGTCGCGGTCGGCGGCCTTCACCGTGATCTCCTCGCCGACCAGCCCGCGCAATCCGACGCAGATCGACGGCGTGTCGCGGTCCCACATGCCGGTATCGCAGACCAGCGCGAAATCGGCCTTGAGCTCGTCGGCATTGGCTTCGAGGAACGGCTTCAGCGACGGCGAGCCGGATTCCTCCTCGCCCTCGAACAGGATGGTGATGCGGCAGGGCAGATTGCCGTGCACCTGCTTCCAGGCGCGGCAAGCCTCGACAAAGGTCATCAATTGGCCCTTGTCGTCGGCCGAGCCGCGTCCGGTGATCACCTTGTGATCCGCTCCGACCTCCTTGATCGCCGGCGCGAACGGATCGCTTTCCCACAGTTCGATCGGGTCGACCGGCTGCACGTCATAGTGGCCATAGAACAGCACATGCGGTGTATCAGCCGGACCGTCGTGGTGCGCAACCACCATCGGGTGTCCGGGCGTGTCGCGCACGCTGGCGTCGAAGCCGATCAGCTTGAGCTCCGCCACCAGCCATTCCGCCGCCTTGCGGCAGTCGGCGGCATAGGCCGGATCAGTGGAGATCGACTTGATCCTGAGCAGGCCGAACAGGCGTTCGAGACTCTGGTCGAGATTCATGTCGAGACGGTCGAGGACGGGGGAAACTGCAGACATGTGTGAAGCCTTTCGATTCAGAACCGGAACCGTAAAGGCAGGACAGGAAAACGAAAAGCCCGCGATCATTGGACCACGGGCTGCAAATGTCTGTCCGAGGTAAAAAAAGACCGCCGTGGTGGAGGGGGAGCCACGGCGGCCTTCTACTCGAAACGTTGCGGCAGCCCGGAGAGGGGGGATAGGCTGCCGCAGTTGTCCGGGATAGGCGGGGGACGGGCCTTGCTCCGGACTCGGCGAAAATTGCCGATGCTCTGTATCTGTGTCTTTGAACATGGCGATTCAAGGGCACGAAGATTACAGTTTTGTAACATGGCCGTGATTGGGCCGGAGCGGGTCTGTCAGGGTGTTGCCGGAACCGGTATCTGAAGCCGCCTTTGGCATGGACCAAGCCGCCGCGCCGCGCTATCCCTGCCGACATGAAAAAAGGCGATCATCTCTTCCTTGTCGACGGCTCCGGCTACATCTTTCGTGCCTATCACGCGCTACCGCCGCTGACCCGCAAATCCGACGGCCTGCCGGTCGGCGCCGTTTCCGGCTTCTGCAACATGCTGTGGAAGCTGGTCCTCGACGCCCGTAACACCGATGTAGGCATTGTGCCGACGCATTTCGCCGTCATTTTTGACTATTCGTCGAAAACCTTTCGCAATGACCTCTACCCCGAATATAAGGCCAACCGTTCGGCGCCACCGGAAGACCTGATCCCGCAATTCGGCCTGATCCGCCAGGCAACTAGAGCGTTCAACCTGCCTTGCATAGAAACCGAAGGCTATGAGGCCGACGATCTGATCGCCACCTATGCCAGGCTCGCCTGCGAGGCCGGAGGCGACACCACCATCATCTCCTCCGACAAAGACCTGATGCAGCTGGTCGGCGACACGGTCGGTATGTACGACCCGATGAAGGACCGCCAGATCGGCATTCCCGAGGTCATCGAGAAATGGGGCGTACCGCCGGAGAAAATGGTCGACCTGCAGGCGTTGACCGGAGATTCGGTCGACAATGTGCCTGGTGTACCCGGCATCGGGCCGAAGACGGCAGCACAGCTGCTGGAGCAGTTCGGCGACCTCGACACGCTGCTTGCCCGCGCGGGCGAGATCAAGCAGGACAAGAGGCGCGAATCGATCATCGCCAACGCCGACAAGGCACGTGTTTCGCGTCAGTTGGTGACGTTGATGAACGACGTACCGGTGGCCGCGGGGCTGGACGAATTCGTGCTGCACCCGCCGGACGGCCCAAAACTGATCGGCTTCCTCAAGACTATGGAATTCACCTCGCTCACCCGCCGCGTGGCGGAAGCGACCGGCACCGAGGCAGGTGATGTCCAGGCCGTCGCGGTGACAGTTGAGCGCGCCGATCATGCCCATGGCCCGGATGTCGGGGCCGGAGTGCCAGCTGTTGCCCGAGCCGAGTCCGGCGCCGAGCCTGGCCAGGCCAGTGGAGCGGCAACGACAGAAACGTCAAAACAAGGCGACACCCCTTCTCTGCTCGCCGCATTGCGGCTGGAGAGCGCGGCCACCCGCAAGATCGATACGTCAACGTATCACTGCATCCGCGATGTCCCGGCCCTGAAAGCCTGGATCGCGGAGGCAATGGAGACCGGCCGTGTCGCTTTCGACGTCAGGGCGACGTCGGCCGATCCGATGCAGGCCGAGTTGATCGGCATGTCCATCGCCACGGCGCCCGGCCGCGCAGCATACATTCCCTTTGCCCACAAGAGCGGCAACGGTGACCTGCTCGGCGGCGGGATGATCGAAAACCAGATCTCCGTACGCGAGGCACTGGCCGTGCTGAAACCGCTGCTCGAGGACAAGTCGGTTCTCAAGATCGCGCAGAACCTGAAATACGGCCTCGTCGTCATGAGCCGTTATGGCATCGATGTCGCGCCTTTCGATGACACCATGCTGATCTCCTACGTGCTCGACGCCGGCACCCCGCATGGTCACGGCATGGACTCGCTGGCCGAGAAATGGCTTGGTCACACCCCGCTCCAGCTCAAGGACGTGACCGGTTCGGGCAAGGGCTCCGTCGGTTTCGATCAGGTCGACATCGGCAAGGCGACCGCTCACGCCGCAGAAGACGCCGATGTGACACTGCGGCTCTGGCTGGTGCTTAAGCCGCGGCTTGCCGCCAAGGGGCTTGTATCGGTCTACGAGCGGCTGGAACGGCCATTGGTGCCGGTGCTGGCACGCATGGAGCAGCGCGGCATCTCGGTCGACCGTCAGATCCTGTCGCGACTGTCGGGCGAACTGGCGCAGGGCGCCGCTCGCCTCGAAGAGGAAATCTATCAGCTCATCGGCGAGCGCATCAACATCGGTTCACCAAAACAGCTCGGCGACATCCTGTTCGGCCGCATGGGCCTGGCCGGCGGCTCCAAGACCAAGACCGGCCAGTGGTCGACCTCGGCGCAGCTTCTCGAAGACCTCGCTGCCGAAGGCCATGAACTGCCACGCAAGATCGTCGACTGGCGCCAGCTGACCAAGCTGAAATCGACATATACCGATGCGCTGCCAGGCTTCATCCACCCCGACACCAAACGCGTCCACACCTCCTACGCGCTGGCTGCGACGACGACGGGACGCCTGTCATCCTCCGATCCGAACCTGCAGAACATCCCGGTGCGCACCGCCGAAGGCCGAAAGATCAGGACCGCCTTCATCACCGACAAGAGCCATCGGCTGGTCTCGGCCGACTACAGCCAGATCGAGCTGCGGGTCCTCGCCCATGTCGCCGAAATCCCGCAACTGCGGCAGGCCTTCGCCGACGGCGCCGATATCCACGCCATCACCGCGTCGGAAATGTTCAACGTGCCAGTCGAAGGCATGCCTTCGGAAGTCCGCCGCCGCGCCAAGGCGATCAATTTCGGCATCATCTACGGCATTTCGGCCTTCGGCCTCGCCAACCAGCTGTCGATCCCGCGCGAGGAAGCCGGCAACTACATCAAGAAATATTTCGAGCGCTTCCCGGGCATTCGCGACTATATCGAAGAGACCAAGGCCTATGCCCGCGAGCACGGCTTTGTCGAAACGATCTTCGGGCGCCGCATCCATTACCCGGACATAAGATCGTCCAATCCCTCCCTCCGCGCCTTCAACGAGCGCGCCTCGATCAACGCCCGCCTGCAAGGAACCGCCGCCGACATCATTCGCCGTGCCATGATCCGCATGGAAGATGCGTTGGAAAAAGCAGGCCTGTCGGCACGCATGCTGTTGCAGGTGCATGACGAACTGATCTTCGAAACCGTCGAGTCGGAAGTCGAGGCAACGATCCCCGTGGTGCGTCACGTCATGGAGAATGCGGCGATGCCGGCGGTTTCGATGTCGGTGCCGCTGCACGTCGATGCGCGCGCCGCCAACAACTGGGACGAGGCGCATTAGCTACTCCGAAAGCAGGACGCGCCGCGATCCTTCACGCCCCCTCTATCCTGCTGGACAGTCCGGCAGGATAGAGGTGGTGCTGTCGCTCCAGCATTGAAAATTGCTTCACGGCTGATCAGCCTTCAAGCTGCTTCCGCCAGACACTTGGCACACGTCCCGCGGAATTCGATCACCGCCTTCTTGGCGGCGAAGCCTGTCGAGCGCACCCATTCGTCCAGTTGGTGACCGACATCGTGGTCGGACATTTCGGTCACTTGCCCGCATGTGTCGCAGATTGCGAAGGCGGTCATCGAGTGGCTGTGGTCATGCGGCTCGACGCAAGCGACGAAGGAGTTGATGCTTTCGAGCCGATGCACGAAGCCGGACTTCACCAGCGTGTCGAGCGCCCGATAGACCTGCAGCGGCGCGCGGAAACCGCGCTCGCGCAACTGGTCGAGCAAGGTGTAGGCACTGAGCGGGCCACTGGCAGCCTCAAGCTTCTCAAGCACGCACAGCTGGTTCTTCGTCAGCACATCCCTTGCCGCCATGGTCCTTGATCCAACTCGCGTCTTGCGTCGCTCGCGCATCATTTCCGCGCGCAAACGACCCCTGTCCCACCCAGATAGCGACGAACAGGCATTTTTGCTACTGTTTCCAGCATCTCTGCGCCGGAAGGCTGCCGAGAACCGCGCCTTGTCGATCGGAGCAGGATAACAGGCGGGTTGCTCTCCGATGCAACATTCAAAATACTGACAAAATCCTCGGCAAGGATAGCGTCACTTGGGAATTCGATCGGGCTTGGGGAAGCAATCATGATCAAATTGACGCGGCGGACGCTGCTGGTCGGCACGTCCGCGCTGACGATGGCCGGCATGGTGTCGTTCCGGACCATGGCCGCATCGCGCACATACCATGCGCTGCTGGTCGCCTGCACCGAATATCCTGCTCTGCCGCAGAGGAACTGGCTGGTCGGTCCGAAGAACGATGCCGGGCTCGTCCGCGAATATCTTCTGAAGAACGTGCCCGACCCAGTGCGGTTCGCGCCCGAGAATATCACGCTGCTCGCCAAGGATGTCCCCGGCGCCAGTGGCCTGCCGACCCATGCGGCGATCAAGGCCGCTCTGGCCGACCTTGCCGCCAAGGTTCAGCGCGACGATTTCGTCTATCTGCACCTGTCCGGTCACGGCGCCCAGCAGCCGCAGATGGTCAAGGGCGACGAGACCGACGGGCTCGACGAGATCTTCCTGCCGGTCGACATCGACAAATGGATCAACCGCGATGCCGGCGTGCCGAATGCGCTGGTCGACAACGAGATCGGCGCCGCACTCGACGCCATTCGAAACAAGGGCGCCTTCGTCTGGGTCGTGTTCGACTGCTGCCACTCCGGCACCGCGACACGGGCAGTCGAGGTCGATGACGAGTTGGAACGCAAGGTCGAGTTTGCCGACCTGGTCGGCGGCAGTGAGGCCGAACGGGCGGCTGCGATCAAGGCCTACGACGAGGTGACATCGGCCGCTGGCTCGCGTGGCATCGACGACAAAGGCACGCGCAAGCCTGCCTTCAACCTGACCCCGACCGGCGGCGAACCAATCGCCAAGGGCAAGCTGGTCGCCTTCTACGCCGCGCAGACGGTGGAGACGACCCCGGAAATGCCGCTGCCCAAAGGCGCAACGGACGCCCCGCGCTTTGGCCTGTTCACCTTCACCATCCTGTCGAAACTGGCCGAGAATCCCAACGTCACCTACCGCCAACTCGGCCAGGCCGTGCTGCAGCAATATTCGGCCGACAGCCGCACCCGGCCAACGCCGCTGTTCGAAGGCGAACTGGATGCCCGTGTGTTCGGCACCGACAGGACCGACGCGGTCATGCAGTGGCCTGTCGTCATCAAGGACGGCGAGGCGACGATCGGCGCCGGGCTGCTGCACCGACTCACCCCCGGCAGCAAGCTCGCCATCCTGCCTTCGGCGCTGTCCCCGCTTTCCGACGCGATCGGATTTTTGGAAGTGCTGTCGGCAAAGAACCTGGAAAGCCGCGTCAAGCCGGTCGAGTTCGACAAGAAGCCGGCGCTCAAGGTCGCCGACATTCCGGCCAACGCCTATGCGCGGGTGGCAGAGATCGCCGTCGACTACAAGCTCGTCGTCGCGCGGCCTGCCGTGGCCAAGGGACTTGAGACGGAGACCGCGCTTGTCAATTCGGTTCTCGACGAACTGGCCACAGCCAAGGAGACGGGTTTCAACATCGAGCTGGTCGAGCCCGGCAAAGGCGCCGAGCTCCGCCTTGCGGTGCTGCGCGAGAATGCTCTTCCCGGCGCCGCCGAGGATGCGACCGACAAGCCGGCGCTGTGGTTTCTGCCGGCGTCGGGCGATGTGACCCTGACGGAGGGCCGCAAGCCGCCGCTGATCATCATCCACATGGACGACCGCCAGAAGCTGGTCGACGCGGCGACCAGGAACCTGCGCACCATCTTCCGCGCCACCGGGCTTTCGCGGCTGGCGGCGGCCTCCGACTACAAGCCCGAGGACGTCGACGTCCAGTTCCAGGTCAAACGCCGCGACGAGGACGGCCTCGAACCCTTGCAAGCTTCGGTGGTGCCGCGCGTCTCACCGGGCGACGAAGTGCATGTGCTGGCCAAGAACAGCTCGGACCTTCTGGTCGACATCAACGTGCTCTATGTCGGCAGCGATTATTCGATCACCCACATCGTTGCCGAGCGCCTCGCCCCCCAAGCCACGCTTGAGGAGGGACTGCTGGCCTTCACCGACACCAGCTTCGGCATGGAACGGATGATTGCGGTTCTGACCGAGGCGCCGCCGGAGAGCGAGAAGCAGGACCTGAGTTTCCTGGCACAGGACGGCGTCGCCTCTGCGACACGCGGAATGGGCTCCGCCAGCTTCTCCGACATGCTGACCGATCTCGGCATGGCACCTGCAACCCGCTCGGTGATGCGGCTTGCCGACAAGGGTGGGCCGAAAGGCTCGGTGATGATCTTCCCGATGGAGACGGTGCCGCGCGGCTAAGCCGATGGCGGAGCCACGGCCAACCCTTGCGCCATCGACGCGATACGAGAACATTCCCGGCCGCAGCCTTGGTGCATGACGGCCGGATGAAACGGACAGGACCGATTGTGAAGAATTCTGTGTTTTCCTGGCGTGGAACAGTGGCCGGCTTTGCCGGCGGCCTGTTGCTGATCGCCAATGCCTCTGCGGACGAGGCCTGCGGCCTGTGCGTCAAGCAGATCGTCATCAATTCGGAGCTGGCGACGTGTTTTCTCGATCAATATGACCAGATCGCTAAAAACGCCAGCGGCGCCATTGTCGTCGATCTCAGCAACTGCGCCTCGCGCGGCGTCGTCGAAGCCTTGCCGTCACCGAACAAGGGAGCGGTGGAGCCCGACGTACAGTTCATGATTTCGCGCCTGCAGCTGGAATGCCTGAAAAAGAAGCTGGAGGCGCCAGGCATCGTGCTGGATCCCTCCGCCACCATCGAACTGGACAGCTGCGGATGAAGAAACCGGCGGGCAACACCAGGCAAACAGCAGCGCCCGCAAAGGCGCTTGCCCCGAAATCGCCACTGCCGGAAACCACGGAAGGTTTCCCGTGGCCGAGCAGCCATGAGATCAAGAAGGAGAGCAATCCCTTCACCGACCGCGACTGGCGCATGCTGGCCTATGCCTGGTCGGGCATGGCGGTGCGTCTCGCCATCATCTTCACCTTGATGTTCTCGGTCTATCAGTTTCTGGCCAACCAGGAGCAGAAGCGCGTCGAGCAGACAATGTCGCTGGTCGAACTTTGGGAAAACAAGGACTACCAGCAGGCGCAGCGCGCGCTGAAAGATCGTCTAACGGCCCTCAATGCCAAATATGACAATTTGCTCAGCGCCAACCCCTCGCCTACCGAGGAGCAGGTGTTCCGGCAGCGGATCGGCATCGAAGCCATGACCGCAGCCGGCGGCGACATGCCGCTCGCCGATTTCAGCGAGAATTTCGACCGCATCGTCTATTTCCTCAACCGCCTATCCTTCTGCGTCGACGGCGACCTGTGTTCGCGCAAGGTGACCGATGCGTACTTCCGCGACTATGCCGTCTCGTTCTGGAGCTATTTTGCCGGCTATGTCGACAAGCAGCGCAAGGCGGGTTCACCCGCTTTTGCCTCGGCAATCGAGACCTATGTGCGCAATGCGCCGCCTGCGGACGAAGTCAAATAGCGATGGGAAAAATCGACCTCCGCCTGATGCGCGCCTGCCGCTGGCTGGCTCTGGGCGGAGCATTGATCGGGACTTCGGTTGCCCACGCCGAGGACGCACCGGATTTCCACCTCGACCTCGACACTGGCGGCCATAGCGCGCAGGTCACCGATCTCACCTTCACCCCCGATGGCGAAGACATCGTCTCGGCATCCAATGACAAAACCATCCGCATCTGGGACTGGCGGAGTGGCGTGACGCTGCGCACCATCCGCGGCTATCTCGGCAATGGCAGCGACGGCAAGATCTTCGCGATCGCGGTCTCGCCCGACGGCAAGACGATCGCCGCAGGCGGCTATTTTGGCGCCAGCCTTGGCGACAAGCCGCCCTATGGCGACATCAGGCTGTTCGACTTTGCCACCGGCAAGATCAAGGCCGTACTCAAGGCCGCCGATTACGCGACCTACGATCTCGCCTTCTCTCCCGATGGCAAGACGCTGGCTGCCGGTGGCGCCGACGGCGTCGTCTATCTCTGGCGCTTTGACGACAAATCCGTGACCGGCTGGTCACTGGACAAGAAGCTCGACGCCGATTCCTGGCACATCGACAAGCTTGCCTTCGCCGCCGGTGGAACCCGACTGGCCGCGACGACCACCGACAATGGTATCCGGCTGTGGGACGTCGTGAACGGCGAGGAGATCGCATTGCCCGACGTAGCCGAGCCGCTGCGGGACATCAGCGTGATGGCGCTGGCCGTTTCGCCCGACGGGGCCTTGTTCGCCACCGGCAGCAAGGACGGGCAGGTCCAGCTCTGGCGGGCGACCGATGGCACGCTGGCACGCGCCATGCCGACGCAGGATTTCTTCATCGGTTCGCTGACTTTCGCCAAGGATGCGCGGCTGATCGCCTCCTGCGGCTACCGCTGCGCCGACACACACCGCTCCATCGTCTGGAACACCGACACCGGCGAAAAGGTGCTCGACTATACCGGCCATGACGGCACTGTCTATGCCAGCGGCGCCAACGCCGATGGTTCGCTGGTCGCAACCGCCGGCGGCACGCGCCACGCCATCCAGGTCTGGGATCCCGCGAACGGCGAACGCAAGGCACTGCTGCAGGGAGTGGGCGAACCTGTAACCGCCGTCGGCATCGACGCGGCGAACGACGTCGTCGCCTGGGGCAACGCCAACCCTTGCCCCGAGCGCGTGGCCTGTCCCGAACAGCAGGGCGCGCTGGACAACAAATTGGTGCTGCCGACCACCGAACGCTTCTTCGAGGACCCGCAGCCGCTGACGGAGCCAAGCTCGTTCGACCGCGCCGCCCTTGTCGACGGCCAGTGGTCGCTGCGCGCCGCGACGGGCGGCAAGGACGCACTGGAAAACGCTGTGCTGGAGATTGCCAATGGCGGCAAGCTGGTGCGCAGCATCGAAAACGACGCCACCAACGGCTTTGTCCATTCCGCCTACACGCTGATCGGCAAAGGTCTTGGCCTGATCACCGGCGGCAATGACGGCACGCTGATCGAGTACAGAACCGCGACCGCGAAAGTGTCGGGCGAGTACACCGGCCATACGGCCGATATCAATGCCATGGTCGCCTCGGAGAAGGCCGGCCTGCTGGTGACCGGCAGCGCCGACCAGACGCTGAGGCTTTGGAACCTGAAGACGCACGAACTGATCGTCTCGATGTTCTTCGCCGGTTCGCAATGGATCGTCTGGATGCCGCAGGGCTACTATTATTCCTCCGACGAGGGCGACAAGCTGATCGGCTGGCAGGTCAACCAGGGCCGCGATCATGAAGGCCGCTTCATCCGCGCCGGGCAGTTGAAGAAATATCTTTGGAGCCCCGAGATGGTGCGCCGGGCAATTATCCTGCGCAGCGCCAAACAGGCGGTCGAGGAGATGCGGCCCGGCGTCGACAACGAGTTGCAGAAGCTTTTGCAGCGCAAGCCGCCGGAGTTCGGCATCCGTCTGGCGGAAGACCAGAGCAAGGTCCGCGACGGCTACGTCGCCGTCGAGATATCAGGCGCCAAGGAAGCTGGAACCGATGTCGCCGGCTTCTCGATCCTGTCGAACAGTCGCAATGTCGGCGATGTCACCGCGCGCTCGGTGGACGGCAACAGCACCACTGTCGAGATACCGGTCGATAACGGCAAGAACACCATCCGCATCACCGGCACCAACGAATATGGCTATCTGACCGAACGCAGCGTGACGGCACTGGCGAGGAAGACCGAGAAGACCGAGGCCAAAGGCAAGCTCTATGTAGCGGTCATTGGGGTCGACAAATATCCGTTCCTGACCGACGCCTGTTCGGGCCATGCCTGCGACCTGCGCTACCCCGTCGATGATGCCACCGAGTTTCTCAAGGTGATCTCCCAGAAATCAGCGCCGCTGTTTTCATCCATGGAAACGCTGGTTCTGGTCAACCGCGACGCACTCGACGAGAACTCCGACAAGGCCAGACAGACTTATGCAGTCGCCAGTGCCGACGGCATCATGGAGCCCGACTCCGACACGATCGACGACCAGCTCGCCGACTTCCTCGATAGGCCCCGCGAGCACGACACCACCATCATCTTCGTCGCCGGCCACGGCATCAACATCGATGAGGATTACTATTTCATCCCGACTAACGGCCGCAAACAGGATGCCGAGCGCTGGAAACGTTCCTCGCTTGTCGACTGGTCGGACATCCAGAAATCGGTAGAGCGCGCCAAGGGCATGCGCTTCATGCTGCTCGACACCTGCCATGCCGCCAACGCCTTCAACCCGCGCCTGGAAAAGGACGCGCAGGATGCGCGCATTGTCGTGTTCTCGGCCACCGCCGCCAACAACACCGCAGCCGAACTGCCGGAACTCGGCCACGGCGTCTTCACCTATTCGATCCTCGAAGGCCTGCGCGGAAAGGCCAGGACGTCGGACGGCGGCGTGACACTGTTCGGCCTTGCCGACTATATTTCGCGCGAAGTGGTGCGGCTGACGTCGTCGAAGCAGAAGCCGTTCTACTATGTCGGCGGCGTGGAGAATATTGTGCTCGCCGAGCCATGAGGAGGCGAGGTCTGCGCGCACGCACCCCCCTCTGTCCTGCCGGACATCTCCCCCGCAAGGGGGGAGATCGGCTGTCAGGGCTGCTTACGCTGATCTGCAGCGCTGCAAGAAAACTCGCGAGGCGGAAGCTGCCAATCTCCCCCCTTGCGGGGGAGATGTCCGGCAGGACAGAGGGGGGTGCCTGCGCGCCGGCCAGCATCCTGCTGATCTTCGCCATCACTCTCCTGCCCCTCCCCGGCTTCGCCGCACCTGTCGTCTGTCCACCCGGCATCGAGAACTTTCCGCCCTTCTACGACGACGCCTCGCTGTTCAAGGACGCCATCGCCAACGTTGCCGATGTCGAGCCGTCCAACCAGCGGCTGACCGGCATCACGGTGCCGCACCATCTGCTGGCCGCCGACCTGGTGGCGCTGGGGTTCCGGGCGGCGTCCGGTTTCCGCTACAAACGGATCATCATCCTGTCGCCGGACCATTTCCACAAGACGCACAAGCTCTACGCCACCACGCTGCGCGGCTTCGACACCGTGCTTGGCCCGGTCGCGGCCGACACCGACGCCGTGCGGCGGCTTGAGACGAACAGCGACATGGTCGAGGAGTCGTGCCTGTTCGACAAGGAGCATGGCATACGCGCCATGCTGCCGTTCCTGCATCACTATTTCCCAGAGGCGAAAATCGTTCCCGTGGCGATGTCGGTCAAGGCACGACGAGGCGACTGGGACAGACTGGCCGAGGCGCTGAAGCCGATCGTCGACCAGGACACGCTCATCGTCGAGTCCACCGACTTCTCGCACTATCTGCCGCAGCATGACTCCAGGCCCTTCGACCAGCAGTCGCTGAACCTGCTGGCCGCCGGGTCGCTCGACGGCTTGTCAGCACTTCGCCAGCCCGATCATGCCGATTCCGTCGGCGCGCTCTATATCCAGACGAGGCTGCAGCGCGAGCTGTTCGGCGCCCAACCTCTGGTCGTCGCCAATGAGAATTCGCAGGAACACACGTCGAACTATGTCGAGCGGACCACCAGCTATGTCGTTGCGCTGTTCGGCGCCTTCGGTCCGGGCTTCAACAATCCGACACGGCCAAAGGACAGGATCTACTATCTCGCAGGCGACGTGAATTTCGGCCGCGCCATGAAGAAGATCCTGGTTCGTGACGGTGTAGCCGACCGCATCGTCGGCAACGTTCTGGCGCTGACCGGATCGCGGCCGTTGATCATCAATCTCGAAGGTGTCATCCTGCCAAACGTTCCGGAAGCGATCGACGACATGACGCTGGCAATGCCGGAGGGCCTGGCTGTGGACATGCTGAAGAGGCTGCATGTCGCCGGCGTCGGTCTCGCCAACAACCACGCCTACGATCTCGGCCCGTCAGGCTACGCCGAGACGCTGCGCGCCCTGGATGAAGCCGGCATTCCGCATTTCGGGCAGGGCGAGACGCTGGCGCTTGCCGATATCGACCTGGTTGGCCTGACCGACATCGACACCAACGGTTCGAAGAACACTGACCTGCTCATCCCTGCCCTGCTCGACCGGCTGCTGCACGAGGATGCCGAGCGGCCAGTGGTCGCCTTCGTCCACTGGGGCCGCGAATACAAGACCGCACCGTCGAAGCGGGAAGATATACTTGCCGACCAGATGCGCCTGCGCGGCGCTTCAGTCATAGTCGGCGGCCATCCACATGTGTCGAGTGAGGCGATCGTCCCGCTTGCCGGCGGCGATGTGGCGGAGGTCTATTCGCTCGGCAATTTCCTGTTCGACCAGCGCGCCGAACGGTCATCGGGATCGATGCTGGAACTGCGCGTCTTTGCCCAGGGCACGATCTTCACCAGGCTCATCCCGCTGCCCAACTATTTCGAGATGGGCAGAAAATGAACGCTTCCAGGGTGTGTTGAGATTCAGGTCAGGCCGAGTCGAAAACGGTAGGTTCCGAGAACCGGAGCGGAGCGTACTTTTTGTACGCGAGCACCGGAAGCGCAGGAAGCTGCCGTTTGCAGGCCGGCATCATCTGAATATCAAGGCACCCTAGCCGCAGCCGACCATATCGCGCGGCAAGTAGCAGGCCGCCGGCTCGGTCTTGGTCTCGAACAGCGACTGCTTCGGGCGGAAATAGAAGAAGGTTACGGGCTTGCTCTCGCGCACGCTGCCGTCGGCGAAATGCGCGGCGATGCTGAACCTGTGGATCGACGACATTGACGACCACATCTTCAGCCGCGCCGTATAGGCGCTGATCTTCTTGTTGCCGCGCACCGGCATGGCGATTGTGTAGTCATACTTGCCGATCGGAAACTCGATGTTCTGGTAGCGCATGGCTTCCGGCGTACCGCCACCGCCATCACCGCATTCGGCCATTGATTCCGGTGTCTCAAAGACCGCCATGGTGATGGAGGTGCGGAACGGCTCGCTCTGCTGGTAGACATGACCTTCGTCGTCCGCCCAGGAATAGTCGAACTTGCCGATCGCATTCAGCGTCATCGCCTGTTCGACATTGTCGAGATAGTCAGCGACCTCGCCGAATTTGATCTTGTTGGTCAGCTGGCTGCGGCAGACATTGAGATTGTCTACCGAAGGACAGGGAAAACGCCCTGTCTCCAGGCTGGCCGTATCGACGCCGGCCACCGTGAGCACGCTCTTTACCGACACGTCGACCCCGTCGCCGAAACTGCCGACGTCCTTTGTAAACATGCGGCTGGGATCACCGGTCGGATTGCCCTCGTCATCGACCGCGGTGAACTGGATCGACATCTTCATGTCCTTAGCGTCGCCCCAGCCATTGTTGACGATCGAGAAATCCGGCCTGAAGCCGACGCAGCCGAAATGCTCCGATATCGACAGCATCGGCTTGCGATAGGCATCGCTGGCGGCAACCCTCATCTCCAGGCTGTCGAGCTTGACCTTGGACTGATCGGACGTCTTGAGATCAACTTCGGCAAAGGCCGGCGAGTCCTCCCAATCCATGCCTTGATAGACATTGCCGGTGGCGACCTGGCCGGTGCCGCTCCAGCTGTCATTGTACTGATCGGATTGCGGATAGATCGCGATGTCCTCGTCGCGCACCAGATGCTGGTATTGCATGTCGGATTGCTGGGTCATGCGCTGGTCGACGGCCACGCCGATCTCGACCTTGCCGGCATCGCCGCCGCCGGTCTGCGCCTTGAGGAGTCCGCCCACCTTGGCGTCGGCCAGCACGTCGGGGCGCGAGCCGCCGACCTCCTTGCCCCTTGCCCATTGCGAATCGTAGGCAGTGCCTCCGGCCAGCCGGGTGCGGCCCTTGCCATCCTTCAACCCGTCGACAAATGAGCCGGCAAAAATCTCCCCCGTCTTTGACAGGAGCCGCCCCTCGCCATTCGGCACGCCGGCAACGAACTGACCTTCGTAGCGGTTGCCCTCCACATCGAGATGGACGCCATTGCCGTTGAGTTCTCCGGCGAGCCAATGTCCATCGAAAACCTCGCCCGAACGCAGCTCGAGCCGGCCCTGCCCGTCGAAGCGGCCTTGCCTGATGTCACCGAAATAGCTGGAATAGATGGTTTTGGGATCATAGCTGGCCGAGCCACGCACCCGCCACACCAGCCTACCCCTGCCGTTGATGGTGCCGTCTTCGGCAATCGTCCGGTCAGGCGACTGGCCCGCCGCCGGCTCCCAGACGAAGTCGAGGCCCTTTTCCGGATGGAAATCCCACACCCGGACCGTCCTGCGCAGCACGGAGCGCGTGTCTGCCTGGTAGAGGATCTGCACCCGTTCCGCCCAGACGCCAGCGGCTGGTGCGGCGGCCGGATCGGCGAAGGCCGGCGAAAGCATCAATGCGACCAGCATCGATGCGGCCGCGATCGCCAACACTACCTTCACCCGCGCCATCCCAAAACCCCTTTGGATGCCAACCTCTTGGCCGTTCAAGCGTAGTCGGCGAACCAGCCTCGTGCAAGAGAACCGCAGCGGAAGTGCTGCCAAGCAAAAGACGGCGGGATTGCTCCGCCGCCTTTCCCCTGCGAATGCGCAGCGATTATTTATACAGGCTGTTGA
The DNA here is from genome assembly GCF_040319965.1 of Mesorhizobium sp. M0830. Lineage (NCBI taxonomy): Bacteria > Pseudomonadati > Pseudomonadota > Alphaproteobacteria > Hyphomicrobiales > Phyllobacteriaceae > Mesorhizobium > Mesorhizobium sp. M0830. The sequence goes on from NZ_JAMYOR010000059.1 coordinate 28,846, forward strand.
TCCACTGGATGTTGGCAGCGTTTAAGCGAACGGCGGTGTTCGCGTCGGGGCTTTCCGCCACGTTGACGCCGGTGATGATGCGCTGCTTGGAGTTGTTGTCATAGGCATAAACCGAGCTGCCGCTCGATCCCGGGAACGTATCGCAGTCATACTGGAAATATTCCGGGGCGATGTTCTCGGCCTGCACTTCGCAGTTTGCCTTCCACATCGTACCCATTGGCTTGTCGCCGGGATAGCCGACGAGGTTGGCGGTGAAGTCGCCGAGATCGTCATAGTTGGCGTAGCCCAGCCAGCCGAGGTTGGTGCCGACATCCTCCTTCAGCGTGATGATGCCAAGATCCCACGGGATCACGGAGCCATAATAGCCCTGGTAGTTGTCGATGAAGCCTTGCAGCACATAGGCGCTTTCAAAGGCGAAGGCGCCGAACGGTGCGTCATCGGCGGTGCTGCCATTGAGACCTGGCACGAACAGATACTCGGAGAGCCAGTCCTTATCCTCATGGCTATAGAGGCAGTGCGCCGCCGTGAGCACCGTGCGCGGGCCGATCAGCGTTGCCGAACAGCTGCCATAACTGCCCGTCTTCGCCGACTTGGCTTCGAGATAGCCTATCGCCGAGAACGGATAGGTCTTGGTGTTCTTGACCTGCTCGCGATCGTCGGTGCCGAAAACCTGGCGGCCGGCTTCGCCTTCGCCGAGATCCGGATCCTCGGTCTTCCGCTCAGCCCCGTCTTTTCCATTGGCCGGAGCATTCAGTTCCTTGATGATAAGATCCCTCAGCGCTTCGCTCGGCTCGATCTTGATCTCCTTGCCATCGGCGGACCGTCCGACGATGCCATAGGATTTGACAGCCGTTGCTTCGTCAGCAAGCGGCGCGGCGCGGCTGTCCTCGTCAGTCAGCTTCGGCGGCGCGATTGGCTTTGCCCGCCCTGGCTTGTAGTTGCCTGAAGTCACGTCTCGCATGCTTTCGCCATTGCCGGCACTGGCCGAGCCAGGATCGGCGGCGAAAACCGGTACCGCCCACATTGCGGTGGAAAGCAATGCGGACGCAATAAGTACGTTTGTCAGTTTTGTCATGGTGAGACTCTCCCAAAAGTCAGCAAGGACTGGATCAAGATATAGAAATATTGTCGAGATCGTGGTGAAGCCGAAAAACGGGCCTGATTACCGGCGCCTGAACCTGATCATCACCCCATACGGTCTATCGAAGGCCCCGCCAAAGACACCCCGCACAGATATATTGCCTAAATTAATACAACATTGGAATGACAAATCGCTTCCACGTAGCCCGTGGGGGGCTATAGGGTTTTGAGTGGGTTCCGCACGGGAACGCGGTCCGCGAAGCAACGCCTGCTTGCCGGCGACTGTTTCGTTGATCATGCACCGGGGCTGGCTCGTTCGGGAACGTGTCTCAGGAGGATTTCAGGTGCACATTATCCATCGGTTCAAGCCGATCGCCGCCGCGTCGTTGCTCGGCATCGCTGCCGCCCTTGCGGGCGCCAACTCCACGCAGGCGGACGAAGCTGCCGCCAAGCCCGAAGCGGCGGTTTCGCCAATGAAGAGGGTGACCGATGCAAGAGCGAAGGCCGCGGCGGAGAACCCCGACGGCGCCGACCGCGTCTATGGCGGCAACCAGGCAGAAAAGGGCGCCTATCCATTTCAGGTGGCGCTGCTCACCACCGACAGGCTGGACGAGAACCCGGTCTCGCAGGCCAATGCCCAGTTCTGCGGCGGAAGCCTGATCGCACCGCAATGGGTGCTGACGGCGGCACACTGTCTCAACGACGAGGGCCGGCCGATTTCGCCGGAGAGCGTCACCGTGCTGACCGGCGCCACCGATCTAAGCGAGGGTAAACGCCACAAGGTGGTGGAGGTTATCGTCAACGAAGGCTACAGCGAGCAGACTCTCGACAACGACCTCGGCCTGCTCCGGCTTGCTGAACCGGCCGATGCGCCGACCATCAAGGTCACCCATGACGCAACGCCCGATACCGGCAAGACGACGGTCACCGGCTGGGGCAAGATGCAGGATGGCACCTTCCCGACGACACTGATGGTTGCCGACCTCGATCTGGAGCCCAACACCGCCTGCAACAGCGGCATCAAGGCCATCTATGCGCATGACCTGAAGGCAGCACTTGGCGATCTGTCCCACCGTATGCGCTATTCGGAAAAAGGCATCGATGCGGCCGCCAATGCGATCGCCGCCGACATGACCGACCCACTGACCGGCAACATGATCTGCGCCGGCACCACCAGCGGCGTGCGCGATGCCTGCAACGGCGACAGCGGCGGCCCGCTGTTCATGACCGGCACCGGCGGCCCGGTCCAGGTCGGCGTCGTCAGCTGGGGCGAAGGCCCTGCGGACGGTAGTGCTGCTTGCGGCCACAAGGACGCTTATGGCATCTACACCCGGCTGGCCAATTACACCGGCTGGATCGAGGCCAAAATGAAAACTTCTGCTCCGGCGCCTGCAAAACCCAAGGCGGGGCTTGGCACGGCGCAGAAGCCGAAGACGCCCTGAACCAGGGCACTTGCCTTCACACCAGAGAACGGCGGGAGTTCCGCCGTTTTTTTGCCGGCTTATCGAGCGCGCCTATTTCCTCGGCGGACCTTTGCGCTCGGCCGAAGCCGCCCACAGATTGATGTCGGATTCGCGCGCATAGGTATCGATCTCGGCGAGTTCGGCGTCGCTGAAGTCGAGCACCTTGAGCGCGCCTACACAGTCCTCGACCTGCTCCGGCCGGCTGGCGCCGATCAGCGCCGAGGTCACCTTGCCCTTTCGCAGCACCCAGGCCAGCGCCATCTGCGCCAGCGTCTGCCCGCGCTTGCCGGCGATGGCGTCGAGCGCCTTGATGCTGGCGATGGTCTTGTCGTTGATGAAAGCTGTCTTCAGCGACTTTCCCTGAGAGGCGCGGCTGCCATCAGGAATACCGCCAAGATATTTGTTGGTGAGCATGCCTTGCGCCAGCGGCGAGAACACGATGGAGCCGACGCCGAGCCCTTCGAGCGTATCGAGCAGGCCGTCGTCCTCCACCCAGCGGTTCAGCATGGAATAGCTCGGCTGGTGGATGATGCAAGGCGTGCCAAGCTGCTTCAAAATATCGGCGGCCTCGCGCGTGCGCTGCGAATTGTAGGACGAGATGCCGGCATAGAGTGCCTTGCCCGAGCGCACGGCATGGTCGAGCGCGCCCATCGTTTCTTCCAGCGGCGTGTCGGGATCGAAGCGATGCGAATAGAAGATATCGACATAGTCGAGCCCCATCCGCTTGAGGCTCTGGTCGAGGCTGGCCAGCATGTATTTGCGCCCGCCCCATTCGCCGTAAGGCCCGGCCCACATCTCGTAGCCGGCCTTGGTCGAGATGATCAGCTCGTCGCGGTAGCCGGCGAAGTCGGTGCGCAGTATCTCGCCGAAAGCGGTCTCCGCCGAGCCGGGCGGCGGACCGTAATTGTTGGCGAGGTCGAAATGCGTGATGCCGAGATCGAAGGCCTTGCGCGCGATCGCCTGCTTCGTCTTGTGCGGCGTATCGTTGCCGAAATTGTGCCACAACCCCAGCGAGATCGCCGGCAGCTTCAGGCCGGAGCGGCCGCAGCGATTGTAGATCATTTTCTCGTAGCGGGTGTCGGCGGGCATGTAGGGCATCGGAAAATCCTCAAATGGAAGGAAGCCAGGCATCGCGACAACGCAGCGAGCAGGCTTCGCTCTCACCCTTACCCTCTCCCCGTCGGAACGGGGAGAGGGTTGAGGTGCGCTGCCTACTTCTTCTTTGCCAAGAGCTCTTTCGCTTCCTTGACGCCAAGTGCGGCCGGCCGTTCGCAGGTGGTCTGCATGGCGACGAACTTGCCGGTTTCGCCGGAGCGCAACAGGCCGGTCATCACGTCGACGGCATGCAGCGCCAGTTCCATCGAGCAGCGGTGCGGCCGGCCTTCCGCGATCGCCACCGCCATGTCGGCGAGGCCTGATGTGCGGTAATTGGCCATCATGCCTTGCGAATGCATTTCGTTGGGAACGCCGAACGGATGCGACCATTTCGGCGCCTTCTTGACCGGCTTGGCCGAGTTAGTGAAGCGCACGTCGCCACCGAAGAAGTTTGGATCAGGCACGAACACCGTACCCCCTTCACCGTAGAGTTCCATCGGCGCATGGCCGTGAGCCCAAACGTCCCAGCTGGTGTTGAGCGTCACCACGGCACCGTTTTCGAACTCCAGCAGGCCATGGATGGTCGTCGGCGTGTTGACCGGAATCCTTTCACCCGCGCGCGGCTTTGAACTGATCGTGCGTTCCTTGGCCGGCGTCGTTGCGAAGGCAGCGACCTGCTTCACCGGTCCGATCAGCTGGATCAGATTGGTGATGTAGTACGGTCCGATGTCGAGCACCGGACCTGCGCCGGGCTGGAAGAAGAAATCGGGATTGGGGTGCCAGTGCTCCATGCCGTGGCCCATGACGTGACAGGTGCCGCTGGTAATCTTGCCGAGCTTGCCGGTGTCGATCAAGTCGCGGACCAGTTGATGCGCGCCGCCCAGGAATGTGTCGGGAGCCGAGCCGATGCGAAGGCCTTTCGCCTCGGCGCGTTTCTTCAGGTCGAGTCCTTCCTCGACCGACAGCACGAACGGCTTTTCCGAATAGACGTGCTTACCGGCGTCGAGGATCTGCTTCGACACCTCGTAGTGCACCGCCGGGATGGTCAGGTTGACGATGATGTCGATGTCATCGGCCTTCAGCAGCCCGTCGACGGTCTCGGCGCGCAGCTTGAACTCCTTCGCCCGCGCCTTCGCCGCATCCATGTTGATGTCGGCGCAAGCGCGCATCTCAATGCCGCGAAACAGCGGCGCCAGTGAAAAATATGCCTTCGAGATGTTGCCGCAGCCGATGACGCCGATCCCAAGTTTCTTTGCCATGCTGATTGCTCCTAATAGGTCTTGACGGCTGCGATGGAGCGGCGGGCGAAGCGCTCGATGTCGTTGGGGTTGTCCTGTTCCATGACGTAGTATTGGGCAGCACTTTTGGCGCGCAGCACCTTTATCAGGCCGGCCCAGTCGATGGTGCCATGGCCGACATCCGACCAGCCATCCTCATCCAGCCCCTCGCCCGGCTTGGCCATGTCCTTGACATGGACGGCGCTGATGCGCTTGCCGTACTTCTCGATCCAGGGCAACGGATCATCGCCGCCGCGGACCACCCAGGCGACGTCCATCTCCCAGCTTATGTCGGGCGCCGCCGTGAGGATTAGATCCTGCGGCACCGACCCGTCGGCGAGCTTCTTGAACTCGAAATCATGGTTGTGCCAGGCAAAGCCGTAGCCGGCCCTCTTCGCAGCGTCGCCGACCTTGGCCAGCCGCCCACCGAAGCCGCGCCAGCCGGCCGCACCGGATGGTCGTTGGTCGGGCATCAGGAAAGGGCAGATGAGCAGCGTGATGCCAAGCGCGTCTGCAATCTTGCGCACGCCGTCGAAATCGTTCTCGAGCGCGTCGATCGAGAAATGTCCCGTCGGCATGGCGAGCCCGTTCTTGTCGAGTTCAGCGCGAAAGGCCCTGGGATCATCATAGACGCCGCCAAAGCCTTCGACCTGGGTGTAGCCGAGCTTGCCGAGCGTGGCGAGCACACCTTCCCAGGGCTGGAAATTGCGGGCGCTGTAGAGTTGGAATGACCAGTTCATCGTCTCTGTCCGTTTTGCTTGGGATTGTCGGTGGAGGATGGTTGTCGAGAGCTAGATGCGGTTGCCGGTTGCGGCGTCGAAAAGCGAGGCCCGCATCGGATCGAAGCCGACCGTCACCGCCTCATCATTGTTGGGCGTGCGTTCCGACGTCACCCGGACGCTGAAATTCTGCTGGGCAAGCTTCAGCCAGACCAGCGTGTCGGAGCCCATCGGTTCGACCACCTCGACATTGGCGGCGGTCGAGAACGGCCAGCCCGTGCCGCTGTTCAGGCTGACATGCTCGGGCCTGATACCGAATACGGCGGGGCCGGCGGCTGGAGGACCGGCAAAGTCATAAGTGCGGAGTGGTATCTCGAGAGAGTCGGCCACGAACCGCCAACCGCCGTCGGCGTCTTCAAGACGGCCGTTGATGAAGTTCATCGCCGGCGAGCCGAGGAAGCCGGCGACGAAGCGGTTGACCGGCCTGTTATAGATGGTCTGCGGCGCATCAAGCTGCTGGATGACGCCGCCCTTCATCACCGCGATACGGTCGGCCAGCGTCATCGCCTCGATCTGGTCGTGGGTGACATAGATCATGGTGTTCTGCAACTTGCGATGCAGCAGCTTGATCTCGACGCGCAACTCGGCGCGCAGCTTGGCATCGAGATTGGAGAGCGGCTCGTCGAACAGGAAAACATCGACATCGCGCACCAGCGCCCGTCCGATCGCCACGCGCTGGCGCTGGCCGCCGGAGAGCGCCGCCGGTTTGCGCTGCAGCAGCGGCTCGATCTGCAGGATTTCGGCGGCCCGTGCGATGCGCTTGGCGATCTCGTCTTTCGGCGTGCCGGCGACACGCAGGCCGAAGGACAGGTTCTTCTCTACCGTCATTTGCGGGTAGAGCGCGTAGGACTGGAAGACCATGCCGATGCCGCGGTCCTTGGGCTCTTCCCAGGTGACATTCTTGCCCTTGATGAAGATGCGGCCTTCGGAAACGTCGAGCAGGCCGGCTATGCAGTTGAGCAAGGTCGACTTGCCGCAGCCGGAAGGCCCGAGCAGCACGATGAACTCGCCCTCGGCGACGTCGAGATTGAGCGTCTCCAGGACAGTCACCACACCGAAATTCAGCGACAGGTCCTGGATAGAAACGCTGGTGCCGTTGGCTGCCGTCATCGCCGTCATCCCTTCACCGCGCCGGCGGCGATGCCCCGCACGAAAAGCTTGCCGGAAATGAAGTAGACGACGAGTGGCACGAGCCCAGTGAGGATGGTGGCGGCCATGTTGACATTGTACTCCTTCACGCCTTGTACCGAGTTGACGATGTTGTTGAGCTGCACCGTCATCGGATAGGTATCGGGGCGGGTGTAGACGACGCCGAACAGGAAGTCGTTCCAGATGCCGGTCACCTGCAGGATGATGGCCACGACGAAGATCGGCAGCGACATCGGCAGCATGATCCGCAGGAAGATGCCCCAGAAGCCTGCGCCATCGACGCGCGCCGCCCTGAACAGCTCTTCCGGCATCGAGGCAAAATAATTGCGGAAAAGCAGCGTCAGGATCGGCATGCCGAAAATGGAATGGACGATCACCAGCCCGCTGAGACTCCCATAGAGGCCGATCTCGCGCAGGATGATGACGATCGGATAGATCATCACCTGATAAGGGATGAAGGCGCCGACAATCAGGATGACGAAAAATGTGTCGGCGCCCTTGAAGCGCCAGTTGGCCAGCGCGTAACCGTTCACCGAGGCTATAGCGATCGACAGCAGCACCGACGGCACGGTTATGCGCACCGAATTCCAGAAGCCTCGCGAAAGCCCGTCGCAGTTGAGGCCGGTGCAGGCGGTCGACCACGCCTTGACCCAGGGCTCGAAGGTGATCTCGAGTGGCGGCGAAAAGATGTTGCCGAGCCGGATCTCCGGCATGCCCTTGAGCGAGGTGACGACCATCACATAGAGCGGCAACAGGTAGTAGGCCGCCATGACAAACAATGTGCCGTAGAGAAAGATGTTGCGGCGCGAAATCATGCGGCGCGGCTTCGGGCCGTAGGGGCCGATGATGTCCTGGCGCGCGCCGGCGGCAACGCTTGTCTCAGCGGTGGTGTTTGCAATGTTCATTTGCGCCGCCCGAATTCGAGATAGGCCCAAGGCACGATGACGATCACCACCGAAAGCAGCATCATGGTCGATGCGGCAAAACCCTGGCCGAGGTTCTGGGCGAAGAACATATAGTCATAGACGTATTTGGCGGGCACTTCGGAGGCGATGCCCGGGCCGCCGCTGGTCTGGGCCACGACGAGGTCATAGACCTTCACTATGCCGGACGCGATGATGACGAGCGTGGTGATGAAGACCGGCCGCATCATCGGGATGACGATGAACAGATAGGTTTTCCACATCGGTATCCCATCCACCCGCGCGGCTTTCCAGATGTCCTCATCAATGCCACGCAATCCCGCCAGCATCAGGCACATGATGAGCCCGGTGCCTTGCCAGAGTGCCGCGATTGATATGCCGTAGATGACGATGCTGGAATTGTAGAGCGGGTCGAAGCTGAAGCTCTCCCAGCCCAACCCCCGCACCACATGCTGAATGCCGAAGTCCGGGTTGAGCAGCCACTGCCAGACAAGGCCGGTGACGATGAACGAGAGCGCAAAGGGATAGAGGAAGATGGTCCGGAACGTGTCCTCGAAGCGTATCTTCTGGTCGAGCAGCGCGGCAAGGAGGAAGCCGACGACCAGTGAGAACACCAGTGAGATCGCGCCGTAGATTAGCAGGTTCTCGATCGAGATCAGCCAGCGTGGCGTCGCCCACAGCCGGTAATATTGGTCAAGCCCGACAAAATTCAGCCGCGGCAAGAGCTTCGAATTGGTGAAGGAGTAGAGCACCGTCCAAACGGTACCGCCGACGAAAACCGCCATCGCGGTTAGGATCATCGGGATCGAGGCGACCTTCGCATTGAGGTTGCGGAACAGCGGGTTGGGGCGTTCGCTCTTGCTCATGTCGTCAGCCGGCTGGGTAAGGACGGTCTGCTCCCGGCCCTGTTACGGCCGGGAGCAAGGTGAGTAGACTTCAACGTCAGTCCGCCGAAGCGATGAGGGCGGCGAAGCGCTTCTGCGCCTCTTCCACGGTCAAGTCCGGCTTGGCAAAAAATTCGGCGAAGAGATCTTCCTTCTGCTTCTGGGTGTCTTGTGAAAGCAGCTGGTCAGTCCATGGTATAACGGCGCCCTTGGCGAGGATCGCAAGACCTTTCTTCATGCAGTCGTTCGCGGCGTTGAGATCGACGTCGCCGCGTACCGGCAGCGAACCCTTCTTGAGATTGAAGGCAACCTGCGTCTTGGGATCGAGCAGCGTTTCGGCCAGCACCTCCTGCGCCTTGGACTTGTCGGCATCCTTCAGCAGCGGGAAGTAGAACGCGTCGCCGCCTGTGGCGATGACTTCATTCAGCCCCAGTCCTGGCAGACACGTATAGTCCTTGCCTGCGGTCTTGCCGGCAACCTGGAACTCACCCTGTGCCCAGTCGCCCATGATCTGGCCGCCGGCCTTGCCGGTGATGACGAGGTTGGTCGCCTGGTTCCAGTCCTGCACATTGGTGTTCTTCGCCATCTTGCGGGCATCGTCCGCAGCCTTGAAGACCTTGGCTACTTCTGGCCCGGCGGCAAAAGTCGCGTCCTTGTCCTTGTAGACCTTGAGGAAGGTGTCTGTGCCACCGACCGCTGCCAGAAGCACGTCGAAGGCGCCAGAGGATTGCCAGGCCTGTCCGCCGACGGCGAGCGGGATGATGCCCGCCTTCTCCAGCGCGGGCGCCGCAGCAACGAATTCATTCCAGTCCTTCGGCAATGGCACGCCGGCCTTCTCGAAGGCCTCGTTCGACAGCCACAGCCACTGCCAGGAATGGATGTTGACCGGCACGCAATAAATCTTGCCGTCGATGGTGCAGCTGTCGAGCAGGCTCTTCGGCCGCACGACTTCCGTCCACTTGCCCTTGGTTGCCACATCGGTGAGGTCGCGCATCAGGCCGGCCTGAACCAGCTCTTCAGCCTGCCGGCCATGATTGAACTGGGTGGCCCCCATCGGATCGCCACCGGTGATGCGGCTGATCATGATCGGCCGCGCCGTGCCGCCGGAGCCGGCGATGGCGCCGTCGACCCAGTGATTGCCGGTGGCGTCGAAAGCCTTGGCGAGCTCGGCGACAGCCGCGGCCTCACCGCCTGAAGTCCACCAATGAGTGACCTCCAGATCGGTTGCGACGGCCGGACCAGCGAACTGCAGTGCGGCTGTCGCCGCCAGTGCAGCGGTCAAAAGTTTATAGCGCATTTCGGTTCCTCCCAGAATCTGAAACGTTACAGATTTTCGATACGGGAATTGCGCGGTCTGCGCAACCCCATGAGCCAAGCGAGTTCCACATTTTTTCGAGTGGCGAACAAATTCGCATGAGTTTGTGCGCTGCAACATGGCTTGCTGCGGTGCAAAATGCCAAAATGGTGCGTAAGAGCCGGCAAAAAACGATGGCGAGGGCGATTTCTTCTGGATTCCCAAGAGTTTCGCAAAGCGAGCGTCTACCTCGCCACGAGTGGCCGGCATCTCGACATTGGCAATCTGTAACGTTTCAGTATATTGAAGCCCCGCCGGGCTGGAACGCATACCGCATCGCAATGACGACGATTGCCGGCCCGGCCTACGGCTGCTATGCGCCTGACGGGCGGGACGAATGGACAGACGGCGTACGGAAAAGAACGAGGAAGCGTCGGCGCAGGGGCGACCGACGCTGAAAACGCTTGCGTTCATGACCGGGCTCGGCGTCACCACCGTGTCGCGCGCCCTGAAGGATGCCCCGGAAATCGGCGCCGAAACCAGGCGCCGCGTCCAACTCGTCGCCAAGCAGATCGGCTATCGGCCGAACCGCGCTGGCGTGCGCCTGCGCACCGGCCGGACCAATGTCATCAGCCTGGTGCTCAACACCGATCGCGAGATCATGAGCTTCGTCTCGGATATCATCTATGGCGTATCGGAAGTGCTCGCTGAAACGCCCTACCACCTGATCGTCACGCCCTATTCGCGCTCGCAGGATCCGATGGAGCCGATCCGCTATCTTGTCGAGACCGGCTCGGCCGACGGCGTTATCATCTCGCGCACCCAACCGAACGATCCACGCGCCCGCTACATGCTGGAGCACGGCATGCCCTTTGCCACGCATGGCCGCACCGACATGGGCCTCGTCCACCCCTATCATGACTTCGACAACCATGCGTTCGCGAGTGCGGCCGTGCGCCGGTTGGCGAGCATTGGTCGGCGCAGGCTGGCACTTCTGTCGCCACCGCCCGGACTGACCTACTATGGCCATACGTTGAACGGCTTTGCCGATGCGCTGAGCGAGGTCGGCGCCAGCGAAATTCCGTTCAACACCGTTTCCATCGATCACACGATCGAGCAGATCAGGATGAGGACGGCTCAGGTAATGCGCCGTGATGTCAGGCCGGACGGCTTCGTCAGCAGCGCCGCCGCGGCGACGCTGGCCATCGTCGCCGGCATCGAGGATGCCGGTCTCAAGCTCGGCCGCGATGTCGATGTCGTATCGAAGCAGTCGTCGGACCTGCTGCACCTGTTCCGAAGGGAATTGCTGGTCGTCAACGAGAATTTCCGGTTGGCTGGCTCCGACCTTGCCCGCTCGGTGCTCGGCTTGATTGGCGGCGCCGCACCAGGCTCTTTGCAGAGCCTTGTCGTCGCCGGCGACGTCCAGGCGTTCAGCTCCTCGCCAGTGCCCGCTTAATCCGCGATGCTAGCCAGCCGCTCCGCTGCCCCACGGCCCGTGGAACGCGCCCGCATCGTCGATGCGTTCAAAACCATGCGCGCCGAAGAAGTCGCGCTGAGCCTGGATCAGGTTGGAGGTGCCGCGGCCCTGTCGGTAACTGTCGAAATAGGCAAGTGCCGAAGACAGCGCCGGCACCGGCGAACCGGCCTCCGATGCCCTCGCCACGACCCGACGCAGCGAGGGATGCGCCTCCCGCATCAATGAGATAAAGGCCGGCGCCATCAGAAGATTGGTCGAGGCACCGTCCTTGCTGAAGGCTTCCGCCATGGTGTCGAGCATCTGCGAGCGGATGATGCAGCCGGCGCGCCAGATCTTGGCGATGGTCGGCATCGGCAGGTTCCAGTTGAATTCCTTGGAGGCGCCGCTCATCACCGCGAAACCTTGCGCATAGGCTGATATCTTGCCGGCGAACAACGCCAGCTCGAGGTCTTTCAACAAGGCATCCCTGTCACCGGAAATCTTGGTCACGCCGATATTGCCATAGGCCCTTTCCGCCGCCAGCCGCTCATCCTTGATCGACGACAGCACGCGTGCTGCCACCGCCGCCTCGATCGCGGTCGCCGGAATTCCGAGCTGCTGTGCCTCGATGACGGACCATTTGCCGGTGCCCTTCTGGCCGGCTCGGTCGAGGATGATGTCGACCACCGGCCTGCCGGTCTTCGGATCGTCGGCGGCCAGCACCTTGGCGGTGATCTCGATCAGGTAGGAATTGAGCCGGCCCTTGTTCCAGTTGGAAAACACCGTGCCGATGTCCTTCGGTCCCATGCCAAGCCCGTCGCGCAGAATGCCGTAGATCTCGGCGATCATCTGCATGTCCGCATATTCGATGCCATTGTGGATGGTTTTTACGAAATGTCCGGCGCCGTCCGTACCAAGCCATGCCGCGCACGGTTCGTCCTTGAACTTGGCTGAGATCGCGGTCAGCACCTTCTCGACACGCTTCCAGGAGTCCTCCGTGCCGCCAACCATGATCGACGGTCCGTGGCGCGCGCCCTCCTCGCCGCCGGACACGCCCATGCCGATAAAGGTGAGGTCCGAGCCGGAAAGCTCGGCGAAGCGCCGCATCGTATCGCGGAAATTGGCATTGCCGGCATCAATGACGATGTCGTTGGCCGACAGCACGCCGCGCAAGGCGGCGATCTGTTCGTCGACCGGCTTGCCGGCCAGCACCATGATGATGATCGGGCGCGGTGGACGGATGGCGGCGGCAAGCTCTTCCAGGCTGTAGCAGGGCACCACCCTACTCCTGAGCGCGCCGGCATTCTCGACGAAAGCGTCGGTGCGCGCCCTGGTGCGGTTGAAGACGGCGATGCGATGCCCGTGCTCGGCGATGTTGAGCGCCAGGTTGGAGCCCATCGTGCCAAGGCCGATCAGGCCGATTTCGGCTTTTTCCATCGTTTTCCTACCCTTCGGGTTTGTTGATTGCAGCCCGCAATTTTGTCGGGATGATTGACGGGCCTTTTGGGTCGCGTCAACCGCCTTGCAGAATTGTGTTGCAGCAGACCATGATGAGTTTGGCCTTGAGAGCGTCTGGCGTTCAGGGCCTGATGTCGATTGGCGCCTCGATCTTCACCACCTCGAAGTCCGAGACCAGGATGTCGACGCGCACCGTCCATCGGCCGGGCACCGGGATGACGAGATTGTCGACGCGCCAGCTGCCGTCGCCGGGCTTGGTCGCCGCGCGTTTGAGCGGTTCGATGCCGGAATCGGGCTTCGACAGCACCAGCGTCACCTCCTTGGCGTCGAGCGGTCCGAAATCGCCGGTCATGATGATCATCGACGCGACAACTGGTCCGGCATGGCCGGGCGTGATGCTGAGATCGGCCATCGCTTGCAGCGCATGGATGTGAACCGAGGCCGGTTGCGCCGCGGCGATCGCCAGTGCCCGTGGCGGCGGCGTGAAACGCCAGCCCGCGGCCACGCCGAAGATAGCCAGCACGATCAGCAGTTCGACGCCGATCGAGTGAGAGAGCCTGCGTTGCACCTGCGTCGATCCGGCCTCGGCCGCCGCAGTGAGTTTCCAGCGATTGAGGGCGGCGAGCGTGAAGAGAAAGACCAGCAGCCCGAGCTTGACCAACAGCAGCCAGCCATAGGCGGTGTTGACCAGCGCCGAGGGCGTTTGCACCTGGATGACGGCAAGTACGACACCGGCAGCGGCTAGCACGGCCACTACCGGCACGATCAGCCTAGAAAACCGGCGCAGGAATGGCGCGGCCTCCGCCGATTGCCCGTTTAGCGCCAATCCGAGTGGCACCAGCGCGCCGGCCCAGAAGGCAATGCCAACGCCGTGCAGGAACACCATTGGCCGCGTCAGCCATTGCGGCTCGGCGGCACTGGCATGGCCGCTGGCAGCAAGCGCGACACCCACCCCGGCCAACCCGGCCATGGCAAATGGCCTGGATGCCACGCGCGGTCCGGCCAGCGACAGCAGGCCAAGCCCCAGGGCGATCAGTGCGACCAGCACTGTCCAGCCGAAGCTGGTGCCCAGCCCGATCCGCCAGATGAGCGGTTGCGCCAGGCGGGAGAGTGGTGCCCCAAGCGCATCAAGCCCCTGCAAGCCGAGCGACAGCGGTGCCGCGATCAACCCGCCCAAGATTGCAGCCGCGATGAAGCGCTGTCCCGCGTGGGCATCCCGGGCCAGCCAGGCGAGGGCAAAGGCGCCGCCGACGCCGAGCAAGAGCCCGATGTAGAGAAAGACCTTGCCGACCCAGATCGCCGATCGCAGCGACCAGTCAACAGCTTCGGACACCGCCGGCGGCGCACTTGGCGCGCCGATGGAAAACAGCAGGGAGCCGCCGACCGGATGGCCGTCGGCGGAAATGACGCGCCAGCTCAAGACATGCGTGCCGGGTGCGAGCCCCTGCGGGTTGTCGATTTCGACCGTCTGGTCGTTGAGACGGAAGGCAGTCAGCGGAACTGGCGTGCCATCGGGCCGCACAAGGGTCAGCACCAGGGGCGAGACGGGCTCGCTGAAGGTGAGCGAGAACTGTGCCGGCCCCTGTTCCAGCACTGCGCCGTCGGCCGGATCGGTCTTGATCAGCGCGGCATGGGCGAGGGCCTGATCCGGCCCTGCCATGACGGCAAGAAACACGATCAGCGACAACAAGCCGACGACAAGCCGGCCGGCGCGGTGGCCGGCCATGGAAGCCGTCTGCAGAATGGATGTCGTGCTCATGTCACCGCCACAAGAGATAGCGGCGGGGGGGGGGGGGGGGCGCCCCCCGGGGGGGCGATAATTGGGGCGCGCGGGGAGGAGCGCCGCGGGGGGTGGGTGGGGGGGGGAGAACCATGGGAGGGTAACGAAGGCCCCCCCCCCACCCACCG
>NZ_JAMYOR010000060.1:0-43386 GCF_040319965.1 Mesorhizobium sp. M0830
TCTACGAGGACCTCTACTGCGCCCGCGGCGAGATGGAGAACCGCATCAAGGAATGCCAGCTCGACCTGTTTGCCGACCGCACCTCTGCCGCCACCCTGCGCGCCAACCAGCTCAGGCTCTGGTTCGCCTCGATGGCCTATGTGCTGATCTGCGCGTTGCGCCGCATCGGCCTGGTGGACACACGGCTCGCCAGGGCAAGCTGCGCCACCATCCGTCTCAAGTTGTTCAAGATTGGCGCCCTGGTCAGCGTCTCGGTGCGCCGCATCAAGCTGGCCATGAACTCCGCCTGTCCCTTCCAGCGCGAATGGGCCCTGACCTATGCCCGATTATCAGCAGCCGTCGCCTGAGCGGCCCCGATCCACCCTCCCGCCAACAGCCAAGGAACCAGCGCCGAACCACACCAACCCGCTCCAAGCGGCCGACATCCCTTGCCCGCAGCTCAAGCGCCTGCAAAATCGCTGCCGCCAGCCTCGCGCCGAAAGACTGTGTGAGATATCCGGGCTAGGATAGCGGGCGGACACAAGCCAAGGATGAAAGCGGTTTTCCCCAACGGTTTCGCCACCGCGTGCCAATTATGTCACGCGGCGAGGCCCTGAGGGACGGATGCTCAGATCGTCGCCACCCAGGCGCGGGCGATGGCGAGGCCGGCAGCGTCCGCATCAGGCCCGTTGCGGGCCATTTCGCCGTCGAGCGTGCCGGCCCAATCGGGGTGGCGCGCGGCGATGATCGGGGCAAAGGACGTGCTCCAGTCCTTGACCATGGGGCGGTCGGCCTCGAAATGGAACTGGAAGCCGTAGACCGCGCGGCCGACTCGAAACGCCTGGTTCTCGGCGACATCGTTGCCGGCTAGCCGCACGGCGTTCTCCGGCAGCACGAAGGTGTCGTCATGCCACTGGAAGATCGGGAATTGTTCCGGCAGCGCGCCCAGCACCGGATCGGCCTTGGCGTCCAGCGTCAGCGACACGCCGCGCCAGCCGAACTCGTTGGCGCCGCCGATGCGGTTCTCGCCGCCGAAGGCACGGGCAACGAGCTGGCCGCCGAGGCAGATGCCGAGCACGGCGCGATTCTTGTCGGCGAAATCGCGGGTCAGTTGGAGCAGTGCCGGGAAATAGGGGTACTCGTCATCGGCCAGCGCATTCTGGCCACCGCCGAGGACCACCATGGCATCATGCCCGGCCGCGTCATCCGGAAGGGTGTCGCCCTTGTAGGGGAGACGCAGATCGAGATCGGCGCCCGCCTCCGCAAGCGCGGCGCCAACCTGACCAAGGCCGGTATTGTCGTAGTTCTGGACCACCAGCACCCGCATCGCAAAACCCTGCTGACATGAAAATGATGCGACGAGCGATATCATGCCGTCTGTATTGCAGCCAAGATGGGTATTGCGGGAGAGAACTATGCCACTGCAGAACCGGGTCGATCCGTTCGGTGTCATCCACGCCGTACCCGAGCGCGGGCTGTTCACCGGCAATCGCGGCATCATCCACGATCCCGAGACGAAGACGCTGTTGAAGAAGCGCTGGGCGCTTCAGGCCTGGATCATCTGCGTCTGCCAATTCCGCAATGTGCGGCGCGAGCCGATGGGCCGCAACCGGGAGGGCGGCAGAGCGGGGTGGACCGAGCTGTTCTTCCTCGACGAGGTGACGGCACTGGCGGCCGGGCATCGCCCCTGTTTCTTTTGCCAGCGCGAACGGGCCAAAGATTTCGTCGGTCGCTACGGCGAAGCTTTCGGCATTGCCGAGCCGCGCGCGCCGATGATCGACAAGCGGTTGCACAAGGAGCGGCTGGCGTCGGGCGGCCGGCTGGCGATGGTGGCCTTTGAGGAGCTTGCCGGCCTGCCGGACGGCGCCCTGGTTGCGGATGGCGGCGACGCTTATGCCTTGCGCGGCGGCAAGGTACTGCGTTGGTCTTTTGGCGGATATGGCCCACCCGCCGATTTCGCCCTGCTCGAAGGCAAGACGCTCTCGCGGCTGACACCGGCCACGACGCTTGCCGTGCTGCGGCAAGGCTTTCGACCCGTGTGGCATCCGTCGGCAGAGGCTTGACGCCGGCGGCCGGCTCGCTCATTCCTCGCCAATGCGCGCCAACTACAAGATGCAACGTCTCTTCGTGCCCGACGATCTGCGGCCAGACATCGAATTTGAGGCCGGTCAACAGCAAAGCCATTATCTCCTGCACGTGCTGCGGCTCGGCGAAGGTGCCGAAATCCTGGTATTCAACGGCCGCGACGGCGAATGGTCGGCGGCCATTGCGGCGAAGACAAAAAGGGCGGTGCGGCTGAAAGTGTCCGTGCTGCAACGGCCGCAGCCGCCGCTGCCCGACCTTATCTACTGCTTTGCGCCGCTGAAGCAGGGCCGCCTCGACTATCTCGTGCAGAAGGCGGTCGAGATGGGCGCCGGCATCCTGCAGCCGGTCATCACCCAGCACACGCAAGTGGCCAAGCCTTCGATCGATCGCCTGCGCGCCAATGTCGTCGAAGCCGCCGAACAATGCGGCATCCTGGCGGTGCCTCAAGTGCTCGAAGCGGAAAAATTCGAGCGTTTGCTGACCGGTTGGGACAAGGAACGGCGGCTGATCTTCTGCGACGAGGATGCCTCGACCAACAATCCGCTGCCCGCGCTGCAGGCGGTCAAGGAAAAGAAGCATGGCCTGCTGGTCGGGCCGGAGGGCGGTTTTTCCGACGACGAGCGCAAGATGCTGCGCGCCCTGCCCTTCGTCACCGCCATTCCACTCGGACCGCGCATCCTGCGCGCCGATACGGCCGCAGTGGCCGCACTCGCGGTGATGCAGGCGACGGTTGGAGACTGGTGAGCGACCCCCTTCCCTTCTCCCCCCTTGTGGGAGAAGGAAGAACCGTCGTCACCGTTCAATTCCTGTTCACCTGTGGCTCAGGATTTTTCGCTTGCTCGTCTGCTGACATTTCGTCCATTTAGCGCCGGCGATCGTCCGATCGTCCTATAGCGCCACGCGTCCTTTCGGACACACAAAGGACGCTGTAGCATTTCATTGGGTTCATGGTCCTTCCGAAAATCGAAAGCAGATTTTCGCGGTCATGTGCTGAGGGCTTACAAATGGCGCGCGATACAACCGATTTCCGCCCGATCGAAGGTGTCGACGAACTCGTCGAGCATCTGGCCGAAGGCAACAAGCCGCGCGACAAGTGGCGCATCGGCACCGAGCACGAGAAATTCCCCTTCTATGTCGACGGCAACGCGCCTGTGCCCTATGGCGGCGAGCGCGGCATCCGCGCCATCCTCGAAGGCATGCAGTCAAAACTCGGCTGGGATCCGATCATCGATGATGGCCGCATCATCGGCCTTGTCGAACCGACCGGCCAGGGTGCGATTTCGCTGGAACCCGGCGGCCAGTTCGAGCTGTCCGGCGCGCCGCTGGAGACGATCCACCAGACCTGCCGCGAGGGCAATGCCCATCTGGCGCAGGTGCGCGAGATCGCCGAGCCGATGGGCATCCGCTTTCTTGGCCTCGGCGGCAGCCCGAAATGGTCGCTGGCCGAGACGCCGAAAATGCCGAAATCGCGCTACGAGATCATGACGCGCTACATGCCCAAAGTCGGCACCAAGGGCCTCGACATGATGTACCGCACCTGCACGATCCAGGTGAATCTCGACTTCGAGAGCGAGGCAGACATGCGCCGCAAGATGCAGGTGTCGCTGAAGCTGCAGCCGCTGTCGACGGCATTGTTCGCCAATTCGCCTTTCACCGAAAGTCACCCGAACGGCTTGCAAAGCTGGCGCGGCGACATCTGGCGCGACACCGACAACCAGCGCTCGGGCCTGCTCGAATTCTGCTTCTCACCCGATTTCGGTTTCGCCGACTATGTCGAATGGGCGCTCGACGTGCCGATGTATTTCGTCATCCGCGACGACCACTATCACGACATGACGCACATCACCTTCCGCCAGTTCATGGCCGGGGCCGCGCGCAATGAAGTGCCGGACGGGCTGCCGACAATGGGCGACTGGGCAAACCATCTGTCGACGCTGTTTCCGGACGTGCGGCTGAAGCGCTTCCTCGAGATGCGCGGCGCCGACGGCGGGCCGTGGCGGCGCATCTGCGCATTGCCGGCCTTCTGGGTGGGGCTTCTCTATGATGAGGCAGCGCTGGACGCCGCCGAAGCGCTGACTTCCAGTTGGACCTATGAAGAAACGCTGGGGATGCGCAACGCGGTGCCGGAACAAGGCATTTCCGCGCCCTTCCGCAACGCCACGCTGCGCGAAATCGCTCGCGACGTGCTGGTCATCTCGCGCATGGGGCTGAAGAACCGCGGCAAGAAGAACCGCGACGGCTATGACGAGACCTCCTTCCTCAACACTTTGGACGAGGTCGTCGCCCGCGGCACAACCAGCGCCGAGGAGATGCTGTCAGCCTATCACACGCGCTGGGGCGGCTCGATCGAGCCGGTTTTCATGGAATACGCCTATTAGGCCTCGGATATGACGCAGCCGATCGATCGGCAAAAGCCGCTTCAATCGGAAGTCGAAACAAACTAGGCTTCTTCGGCGAGGATTTCCGGAGGAGACGCCGATGCCTACCTTGTTCGACATGCTGACGCAGGCCCAGAACGGCAACGGCATGCAGGCCCTTGCCCAGCAATACGGGCTTTCGATGCAGCAGACGCAAGCGGCGGTTGCCGCATTGCTGCCGGCCTTTTCGCAGGGGCTGCAACGCAACACCGCCGACCCCTATGGGCTCGGCGCCTTCATGACGGCGATGGCCAGCGGCCAGCACGCCAAGTATTTCGAGGACGCAACCAGAGCCTTCTCGCCGCAGGGCGTCGATGAGGGCAACGGCATTCTCGGACATTTGTTCGGCTCGAAGGATCTATCGCGCGCCGTCGCCAGCCAGGCGGCGCAAGCGAGCGGCGTCAGTCAGCAGATCCTGCAGCAGATGCTGCCGGCGATCGCCTCGATGGTCATGGGCGGGTTGTTCAAGCAGACGACAAACCAGATGCGGGCCGCCGGCGGTTTTGGCGGCGGCGGCAACAATCCGCTCGGCGAGATAATCGAGCAGATGATGCGGCAAGGTGGCGGCATGCAGGCCCCGGCGCCGCAGCCCCAGAACCCGATGGATAACCCGCTCGGCAAGGTTTTGCAGGACATGTTCGGCGGCGGGGCGCCACAGCCGCAGAGCCAGCCGCAGCCGGCACCCAATCCCTATGGCGACAATCCGCTTGGCAAGGTGCTGCAGGACATGTTCGGCGGCGGCGCACCTCAGCCGCAAAGCCGCGCGCAGCCGCAGCAGACGCAAAGCCCCTACGGCGACAACCCGCTGGGAAAAATCTTCGAGGAGATGTTGCGGCAGGGCGGAGGCGGCTTCGGCATCCCGGGCGGCCAGCCGGCGCCGCAGCAGCCTCAAGCGCCCCCACAGCAGCGTCAGGCGTCGCCACCACAGGCCAATCCGAGCGGCCGGCCAAGGAATCCGTTCGACGACCTGTTCGGCAAGATGTTCGAGACCGGCGCCCAGCAGCGTGACGACTACCAGAAGGGCGTGGAAACGATCTTCGACCAGTTCAAGCGCGACATGGACCGGCGGTAGGTCGACAACAAACGCCATCCCAAACCAAGAAAAGAAAAGCCCGGTCCTGGGAGGACCGGGCAGAGTGCAGGCGGGCCGGCGGGGATCCGGCAGGGAGTGGGGCCTGCATACTTTTCAGTCGCGCCGAACCTCTAAAAGGTTCAAAGCAACCTGAACAACAAGCAGCCGATCAAGCGACCTTGCGGGCGAAATCCTCGATCGTCTCGATGCGATCGCTGGCGATTTCGCGCAACATCGCCGTCGGGTCGCGGCCAAACGGCACGTCGATGGCGACATGCAGGTCGGCGCGCGTCAGGCCGATATCGGCGAGCTCGGCATCCGACATCTCGCCCAGGCGATAGAAGGCGCGGCGGTTTTTCCAGGCGCGGTAGACGTTGGAAATGGTGTTTGCCACGCGCGTCGCAACGGCCGGACGCGAGGTGGTGCGCGAGGTCTCGGTGGCGAAATCAAACGTGGTCATGTCGGTCTCCTTCAGACTCGAACGAGCAAGGCTAGCAATCGGCGCTGACAACAGCGGCGGTTCCGGTCCCAATTCACATGCTTTCATGTGGACAATGCGAATTTGACATGATGCGATTGATTAATCCAACGAATGTTTCTAATCTTAGGCATCAACACTAGTGATGGATCATGTCGATGAAATCGCCTCTCGATCTCGATCAGTTGCAGACCTTCATCTCGATTGCCGACACCGGCAGCTTCACCAGAGCGGCCGAAGAGGTGCATCGGACGCAGTCGGCGGTGTCGATGCAGATGCGCCGGCTGGAAGAGCGGATCGGCAAGCCGCTGTTCGAGAAAGACGGGCGCACCAACAGACTGACCGAGGAAGGCGACAAGCTGCTGTCCTACGCGCGCCGGCTGCTCTATCTCAACCGCGAGACGCTCGCCGCTTTTGATGATCGGCGGCTCGAAGGCACGATCCGCATCGGCACGCCGGACGATTATGCCGACCGTTTCCTTCCGGAAATCATGGCGCGGTTCACGCGCTCCAATCCGCGCGTCGAACTGACTGTCATCTGCGAGCCGACACCGGGGCTTGTCGAGCATATCAAGCGCGGCAATCTCGACCTGGCGCTGGTGACGCACAACGACGTTCGCGGCCAGTCGGAGGTGGTGCGGCGCGAACCGCTGCTGTGGGTCACCTCGGCCAACCATGCAACGCATGAACAGGAGACGCTGCCGATGGCCTTTGGCCGGCCGAACTGCATCTGGCGGCGCGCTGCAGTCGATGTGCTCGACCAGCAGAACCGCGATTATCGCATCCTGTTCACCAGCTTCTCGGCCACCGTCATCACCGCCGCGGTGCTTTCAGGCCTGGCAATCTCGGTGCTGCCGGAATGCGCGCTGCGGCCCGGCATGCGAGTACTGGGTGAGGCCGACGGCTTCGGCGCCCTGCCCGATTGCCGCATCGGCATCATGCGCGGCCAGACGTCGCGACCCGAGATCGTCGACGCGCTCGCCCGCCATATTTCGGAAAGCCTCGACAATATTTCCGTGCCGCTCAGCGAGGACACCGGGACATTCGATTTCGCGGCGCTCGCCTTCACGAAGCTGCGGCGAAGCAAGCCGAACCAGATCCTGCCCGGCTGGTAGGCGGGTCAGGCATGCGGGTTATGAACGCCTGGCCGAGAGCGGCCACCTTGACGCGGGCGCCCAACCGTCCCCCAATCGGCCGATGAGCGACGCATCATCCGAATCACGCACAAACGCCACCGAATACACGGTGAGCGAGATTTCCGGCGCGCTGAAGCGCACGGTCGAGGACGTGTTCGGCAATGTGCGTGTGCGCGGCGAAATCTCGGGCTATCGCGGGCCGCATTCCTCCGGTCATGCCTATTTCGCGCTGAAGGACGACCGCGCCCGGCTCGACGCCGTGGTGTGGAAGGGCACGATGAGCCGGCTGAAGTTCCGCCCCGAAGAGGGGATGGAGGTGATCGCCACCGGCAAGCTCACCACCTATCCCGGCAAGTCCAATTACCAGATCGTCATCGACAATCTGGAGCCGGCCGGTGCGGGCGCGCTGATGGCGCTGCTGGAAGAGCGCAAACGGCGGCTGCAGGCCGAGGGCCTGTTCGACACCGGCCGCAAGCGGTTGCTGCCGTTCATGCCGCGCGTCATCGGCGTCGTCACCTCGCCGACAGGGTCCGTCATCCGCGATATCATTCACCGTATCAAGGACCGGTTTCCGCTGCATATCCTGGTCTGGCCGGTGCGCGTGCAGGGCGAAACGTCAGGCGCGGAAGTGACTGCGGCGGTCAACGGCTTCAACGCGCTGGCATGGGACGGCGCCATCCTGCGCCCCGATCTGCTGATCGTGGCGCGCGGCGGCGGCAGCCTCGAAGACCTCTGGGGCTTTAATGACGAGGCGCTCGCCCGTGCCGTTGCCGCCTCCGCGATACCGGTTATTTCGGCTGTCGGCCACGAGACCGACTGGACGCTGATCGACCTCGTCGCGGATGTGCGGGCACCGACCCCGACCGGTGCGGCCGAGATTGCAGTGCCGGTTAAGGCGGACCTTGAAGCCACGCTTGCCAGCCTCGGTGCGCGGCTCAAGGCTGCGGTCCTGCGCAATTTCGAACGCAAGCGGCAGGCCGCCCGTGCGGCCGCCCGTGCTCTCCCCTCGCCCGATCAATTGCTGGCGCTGCCGCGGCGGCGCCTCGATGATGCGACATCTAGGCTCGGCCGCGGCCTGATGGTCTCCACCGAACGAAAGCGGGCACGGTTCTTCGCTGTAAAGCTGACACCGGCGATGCTGTCCCAGCGCATTGCCGAGGTGCGGCGCTCCAATGAGCGCAATCTTTTGCGGGCACAAGTGGCGCTACGTGCGTTGGCAAGAGCCCGGCGTGCGGAATTAAATCGTGCGGCGGACCAGTTGCCGAAATGCGCCAGGGCATCGCTGCAGCGGCACAGGCAGCAACTGGCTTTGCTGCAAGGCCGCATCACGATCGATCCCACAGCGCGGCGGCAACGCGTGCAGAGGGATTTGCTGACAGCTTTAACAAGACGCGGTACGCAAGCCGTGGGGCTCAGGCTGGAGCGCCTGCGCGGCCGCGTGGTACAAGCCGAAAGGCTGATGGCGACGCTGTCGCACAAGGCGGTTCTGGCGCGCGGCTTCGCCTTGGTGAAGGACGCCGACGGAGCGGTGATCAAGCAAGCATCTGAGGTAGCGTCGGGAATGGCGCTTTCGCTTGAGTTCGCGGACGGCACCGCCGATGCGATTGCAACCAGCGGCACGGCAAAACCGAAAGCGGTGGCCAAACCAGCAGCCAAGGCCAAAGTATCAGGCAATCAGGGATCGCTGTTCTGATGCCATGACCGACAATCCGAACCACCTGGCAACGCCTTCAGGCAAACCCCGCGCGCGAAGTCTTGGCATCGTCTTCGACGGGACGCCCGGCCCGTTCAACGCGATCACCGATGTGCCCGGCGTAGCGGTCGGTTACGCGACGCTGATTTCCGGCGACGGCGCGCTCGTCGTCGGCCAGGGTCCGGTGCGCACCGGCGTGACCGCCATCCTGCCCAGGCCGCGTGCCGATCTTGCCACGCCGGTCTTCGCCGGCATCTTCAGCCAGAACGGCAATGGCGAACTAACCGGCTCGCACATCGTCGAGGAAACCGGCGCTTTCAACTTCCCGATCACCATCACCAACACGCATTCCTGCGGTGTCTCACGCGACGGCACGCTGCGCTGGATGCAAAGCGTGCTGCCGCCGGCGCTCGACAGCGCCTGGGGCCTGCCGGTAGCGGCGGAGACCTATGACGGCTTCCTCAACGATATCAACGGCCACCATTTGACTTTTGAGCACGTCGCCCAGGCTCTTGACGGTGCGACCGGCGGACCGATCGAGGAAGGCAGCGTCGGCGGCGGCACCGGTATGATCACCTTCGGCTTCAAGGCAGGTTCAGGGACCGCGTCGCGCGTCGTCGAATGGCAAGGCCATGGCTACGCCGTCGGCGCCTTCGTGCAGTCGAATTTCGGCAAGCGACACAATTTTACCATTCGTGGTCTGCGTGCCGGGCTGGAACTCGTCGAACCGGCGATCCGCGAAGGGGCGCCGCGCGCCGAAAAGGGCTCGATCATAGCCGTCATCGCCACCGATGCGCCGTTCCTGCCGCACCAGATGAAGCGACTGGCACGCCGCGTGCCGCTCGGCGTCGCCATGACCGGCGGCTTCGGCTATCACAGTTCAGGCGACATTTTTATCGCCTTCTCGACCGCTAATCCCGCAGCGGCTCTGGCACCGTCAGGCAGCATCGCCAGTGCCGACTTCATCCCTGACACAGACATCGATCCGTTTTTCGACGCGGTGATCCAGGCCGTGGAGGAAGCGATCCTCAACGCGCTGGTCGCCAATGACGACATGAGCGGACGCGACGGCAATTTCGTGCCGGCGCTGCCGAAGGCGTGGCTGAAAGAAAAATTTGGCTGAAATTGATCGTTGAAACGAAAACGCGGCCAAGCAAGCCCGCGTGTTTCATGCGGGGGGTCGCCCCTATTTGATCATTCCGCTGCTTTGCTGGACGCCTGCTGGCGCTCGTCGGCCTCGGCCGCTTCCTCGAGCCTGGAGGCGATGAGTTCCTTGATGTCGCCGACTTCCTCCTGGATATCTTCCAGGGGTATGCCGACTTCGGCCGCCTTGGCGGCGCATTCCTTGGCCAGTGTCTCGGCCTGCTTCTCGATCCGGGCCTCGGAAGGCTGGCAGTGGACCTTCTCACCGATCCATTCCTGCAAGAACTCGATCGCATGTTCACTCATACTGCTGTTCCCTTGCGGCAAAGCCGGTTGGTAATCATAAACGTCGGCACCCCGCAAAGGATGCATGTCCCCATTCCAGCCGAGTCGCGGTCACTCGGCAAGCCGATGCCGTCCAACGTCCACAGAGCCATAGGAAATCGAAGGGTCAAGAACATTTTCTGATTCTGGAGGGGTCGGTACCGAGGCTGGGTCACGCCCAGCGTTGCGCCACTGTTTCTATTTGCTTTTTTCCGGTTTCCGAGCCGATTTTCGTCACAATAGATGGCGCAACTCACAACACATTTACAGTCGCTTCGAGGTCGCTGCCCTCAGGCGCGCGGGTCGAAGCCGCCGCTATATAGTGGCATCCTCGGGCAATGTCGACTCCGCTCGCCATCCTGCTTCTTTCCGCCGCGCCGAAGGGCGGAAACAAGCCAGGATGGACAACATTTGCCGCAGGTTCAAGCTTCAGACGTGCACAGCCACGACCGCCGCGCAGTCGCCGGCCTTGACCAGGCCGGGGAAATGCCGCGCCGCCAACATGCCCGACATTTTTGCCAGGATTTCCTGGGGGGCTATGCCGGTGCGACCGGTGGAATGGATGCGGGCAAGCACCGCGCCTTCTTCGACCGGCTCGCCAAGATCGACCATGGTTTCGATCATGCCGTCTTCCTCGGCGAACGAAAAACAATCGCCCGACGGCATGTCGAGCCACTGCGTCGGACCCTTCTCGACCGCTCCGGCCACGATGCCGGTATGACGCAGCACATTGAGAATACCGCGCCGCGCGATCCGTACGGTTTGCGCACGCGAGGTCCCGCCGCCACCAAGTTCGGTGCTGACAAAAACCTTGCCCATCTCTTCGGCTGCCGTGTCGTACATGCCGACTGAATCAATCTCGATCATGCGCATCGAAAACGGCGCGGAAAATGCCGCAACCGCCTCGAAGGCTTTCTGCTCCAGTGCCTTGTCCGGCAAAGTATGCGCGGCGCAGAACGGCACGAAGTCCAGCGTCCTGCCGCCGGAATGGAAATCGAACACGATGTCGGCGCGAGGCAGCAACTCACGTTGAAAATAGTCGGCGATCTTCTCGGTCACCGTGCCGTCCGGCCGGCCGGGGAAACTGCGGTTCATATTGCCCTTGTCGATCGGCGACGTCCGCGTGCCGGCGCGGAAGGCCGGATAATTCATCGCTGGCACGATGATCACGGTGCCGCTGACATGCTTGGGATCGAGCGTGCGGGCGAGGTCGTAAAGCGCCAGCGGCCCCTCATACTCATCGCCATGGTTGCCGCCGGTCAGCAGTGCCGCCGGCCCCTTGCCGTTGCGGATGACGCAGATCGGGATCATCACCGAGCCCCAGGCCGAGTCGTCTCGGCTGTAGGGCAGGCGCAGGAAACCATGCTGGACGCCGTCATGGTCGAAATCCACCGTCGGCGCGATCGGTGATGGGCGTAGACTCGACATCGGGTTCAATCCTTCACCACGAGTTTGCGCGGCACGTTGGCCAGGCACTCTACACCGGTTTCGGTGATCAGGATGGACTCGGTGATCTCCAGTCCCATCGTTTCCAACCACAGGCCGGTCATGAAATGGAAGGTCATGCCGGGCTTGAGCTCGGTACGGTCGCCAGGACGCAGGCTCATCGTGCGTTCGCCCCAGTCCGGCGGATAGGACAGACCGATCGGGTAGCCGGTGCGGTTATCCTTGACGATGCCGTATTTCTTCAGCACGCTGAAGAAGCCATTGGCGATATCTTCACACGTGTTGCCGGGCTTGGCTGCCGCCAGACCCGCTTCCATGCCTTCCAGCGTCGCCTTCTCGGCATCGAGGAATTCCTGTGTCGGCTTGCCGAGGAAGACGGTGCGCGACAGCGGGCAGTGATACCTGTTGTAGCAGCCCGCTATCTCGAAGAAGGTGCCCTCGCCTCGCCGCATCGGCTTGTCATCCCAGGTCAGGTGCGGCGCCGAAGCGTCGGCGCCCGACGGCAGCAACGGCACGATCGCCGGATAGTCGCCGCCAATTCGCCCCTCTGGGCCGTCGACACCGCGCGTGCCGGCATCATAGATCTCGGCAACGAGATCGCATTTGCGCATGCCGACCTCGATCTTGTCGACGATGCGCTGATGCATCGCCTCGACGATGCGGGCAGCCTTGCGCATCAAGTCGATCTCGGTCGGGCTCTTGACCGCGCGCTGCCAGTTGACCAGCGCGGTGGCATCGACGAAGCGGGCGTTAGGCAGATGCTTCTGCAGCGATGCGAAGGCGGCGGCCGAAAACCAGTAATTGTCCATCTCGACGCCGATGTTGAGCTTGCCCCAGCCGCGATCGGCAAGCACGCTGGACAGAAAATCCATCGGGTGGCGCTCTGTCGACTGCACATAGTGATCGGCATAGCCGACGATGTTGTCATGCGCGAGATAGGCGGTGCGCTTGGCGCCATTGGCGTCCTGGCCGCGGCCGTACCACACGGGCTCGCCCGAGGGCGGCACGATGACGGCCTGGTGTACATAGAACGACCAGCCATCATAGCCGGTCAGCCAGGCCATGTTGGAGGGATCGCTGACGATCAGGAGATCGACGCCCTTGGCCTCCATAGCTTTCCGCGTCTTGGCGAGGCGATCCGCATATTCGCCTCGCGAGAATTTCAGGTTCGGCTGCATTGTTCTTGGTCCTCGTTTGTTGGGCCTCGGAACCCGCTTCAACTTCGTTGAATCTGGCTCCAGTCAGTTTTCTTGTTTGAGCATGATCTCTTCGGATCATGCTCTTGCGGCCAGCATCAGCTTTCGAAAATGGTTCCGGATTTGGCCGCCCTCGCGCGGTCGCGCGCAAGCGTGGCGATCGCCGTATCCTGCACGCCGGTGCCGGTCAGGTCGGCAATGGTGATGTCGCCGGGCGAACGCCGGCCGTGTTTTGCGCCGGCGACGATCTGGCCGAGTTCGGTCACCTCTGCGTCTCCAGCCAACACACCCGCCGCGATGGCATGATGCAGTTCACCCAGCCGCCTTGTCTGGCTGGCGCTGTCGGCGACGTAGAGATCGGCCATGCGCAGGATTGCCGGCGCAATCTCGTTCTTGTGCTCGGCGTCAGAGCCCATCGCAGTGACGTGCTGACCCGCGGAAACAAACCCCGCCTTGATCAGCGGCTCGGTCGACGGCGTGGTGGTGACGATTATGTCGGCGCCGGCAACCGCGTTTGCGGGATCGGGTTCGACGTACACGGCGATGCCGAGCTTTTCGCGCAGCGCGCCAGCAGTCGTCTCAGCCTTGACGGAATCCCGCGCCCAGATGCGTGCCTCAGCGATCGGCCGCACCAGCATGAGTGCTTCGAGTTGAAGGCCCGCCTGCACACCGGCGCCAAAGATCGCTGCCACTGAGGAGTCCGGCCGCGACAGATGTTTGGCCGCGACCGCGCCGGCGGCAGCCGTGCGGACATCGGTGAGATAGCCATTGTCGAGCAGCAGCGCTTCGACCAAACCGGTTTTCGACGACAGCAGCACCATCATGCCGTTGACGCTGGGCAGGCCAAGCTTGGGGTTGTCGAAGAAGCCGGGGCTGATCTTGATGGCAAAGCCGTCAATACCTGGCACATAGGCGGTCTTCACATCGACCTCTCCACGATGCTCGGGAATGTCGAGCCGCAGGATCGGCGGCATCGCCACCGGCAGAGTGGCGAGCGCGCGGAAGGCATTTTCGACGCAGGCGACCGCATCGTGATCCAGCGTCACGATCGAGCGCAATTCGGCTTCGGTAAGGATCGTCATCCGGCTCATACGGCATCCTCCTTCAACAATGGCGCCTCGCAGACGATCCTGCGGTGCGCATTCATGTCGATATTGCGGCCGGAGAGAAGCACGACCACCGGTCCATTCGCTCCGACCTTTCCCGCGAGCAGCGCGGCGATCCCGACCGCGCCGGCGCCCTCGACGATCTCGCGCTCCTGCGCATAGGCGTGGCGGATGCCGGCGGCGATCTCGTCCTCGCTTAGCAGGATGACATCGTCGAGCAGATCGCGGCACATGGCGAAGGTCAGCCGGTTGTCGAGGCCGATGCCGCCGCCGAGCGAATCCGCCAGCGTTGGCAATTCTTCCACCAGCACCGGGTGGCCGGCATCGAGGCTGGCCTTCATCGCCGCTCCACGCGCCATCGAGACACCGATGATTTTTGTCCCGGGGCTGACGCCTTTGATGGCTGCGGCAACGCCGGAGGCGAGCCCGCCGCCGGAGAGCTGGACCAGAACGAGAGCAGCATCCGGAACCTGCTCGATCATCTCCAACCCGAGCGTGCCTTGCCCGGCAATGATGGAAGGATGGTCGAAGGGGGGCAGCATGACCAGCCCTTCCTGCGCGACCAGTCGCTCGACCTCCTGCTGGGCATCGTCCTGGCTGTTGCCGACAATGCGGACCTCCGCGCCAAGCCGGCGGATTTCGTCGAGCTTGTTGCCCGGCACCAGCCGCGACATGCAGATCACCGCACGCAGGCCTTCGAGCTTTGCCGCGTGCGCCAGCGCCCGACCATGATTGCCGGTCGAGGCCGCGACCACGCCCCGCGCCTTCTCGTCAGCGTTCAGCGAAGCGACAGCATTGGATGCGCCACGCAGTTTGAAGCTGCCCGTGGTTTGGCGATGTTCGAGCTTGAGGTAAACCGGCACGCCGCAGCGTTCCGAAAGGCTATGGGACAAAACTGTTGGCGTGCGCTCGATCTTGTTGGCGATACGCTCACGGGCGATACGGATGTCCGCTAGGGCGATGGCGCGCGTCATTGTCTTACTGTCCGAGTGGCAGCGTCATCAGACGGCCGAATTCGGGATGGGCTGTCTCGTCGCCGCAGAGCCGCAAACAATTCCAGGCTGTCGCCTGGTTGCTGGTCACTACGGGACGGCCAATCGCCTTTTCCATGCCGGTGACGGCGAGTGCAGCGCGCAGCGCCGTGCAGGACACGAACAGGGCATCGGCGCTGGCTTCCGTCGCCTCACGCGCGAGATCGACAAGCTTTGCCGGGGCGATGCGCGCCATCTCGCGATCGTCCTCGAACCCGAGACAGGTGAAGCTGGCGATGTCGAACCCTTGCGCGGCGAAATAGGCGGCCATCGGCCTGGATGTCTCGACCGTGTAAGGCGTGAGAATGCTGATCTTGCGTGCACCCAGCGCACGCAGCCCTCGTACGCCGGCCATCGGCGGCGTGACGACTGGTACGGCGGGTTTGGCGGCCTGGACCGCGGCCTCGATCTCGGCATCGCCGATCACCACCGAGGCCGACGTGCAGGAATAGCAGATCGCATCGAGCGGTTCGTCGGGCAGGATCAGGGCCGCGCCTGCCGTCAGCGCCGGCTGCATCTTGCGCAGATTTTCCGGTGTCGTCGGGTTGGCGTAGGGAATGCGCGCGACATAGACGCCGATCCGTTCGCTCGCCACCATGCGGCGAAAATCCGGCTCGCTGGTGTGATCGGTGGCCAGGATAATCAGGCCGACGCGCCGCTCAAGCGGGCGGGCATCCAGCGCTGGCCGCTTCTGATAGACCTTGATCTCGGGCAGGAGTTTCACGAACTACCTCTCGATTTTGCCGTAGCGGCGTTCCAGCCAGCGCAACAGCACCACCGAAAACAGACTGATGACGAGGAAGAAGGCACCGACCAGCGTGATTGGCTCGATATAGCGATAATAGGTGTTGGCGACGCTTTTCGCCTGGTTCATCAGCTCAAGCACGGTGATCGCCGACAGCAGCGGCGTTTCCTTGAACATGGCGATGAAATAATTGGCCAGCGCCGGGATCATCGGCGGAATGGCCTGCGGAATGATGATGTGGGTCCAGGTCTGCCCGGCGCTCAGATTGCACGCCTTGGCGGCCTCCCACTGGCCGCGCGGCACATTGTCGATGCCGGCGCGATAGACTTCCGCCGTGTAGGTGCCGTAGTGGAGCCCGAGCCCGATGACACCGGCCACCAACGGCGGTAACAGGATGCCGATATCGGGCAGCACGTAGAAGATGAAATAGAGCTGCACCAGCAACGGCGTGCCGCGAATGAACTCGGCCAGGAAGCCGACCGTGCGAGACAACGCCTTGTTGGGCGAGCGGCGCGCCAGCGCGATGCCCAGCCCGACGATCGCCGCCAGCACCGAGCCGAGCAGCGTCGCCAGGATGGTGATCTTCACCCCCTGGATCAGAGTCGGCATGATTTGCCAGACGAAATTCCAATCCCATTCCATCAGCAGGCCCAATTTATCAGAAGGGCATTGGCCATCAGACGCGCACCCCATCGAGGCCGCGCGCCATGCGGCGCTCCAGCGAGCGCACGCCCCATGAGATGAGCAGCGCCAGAATGAAATAGATGAACAGGATGGTGGTGAACGGCACCATGGTGTTACCGGTCTGCGAGCGCACCACCTGCGCCTGGAAGGTCAGGTCGGCAAGCGAGATCAGCGACACGACGGCGGTCGCCTTGAGCAATTCGATGGCGTTGTTGCCGAAGGTCGGCAGCATCACCAGCAGCGCCTGCGGCAGGATGACGTGACGCATACCTTGCCAGCGGCCAAGATTGAGCGCGGTACAGGCCTCGTACTGTTCGCGGCCGATCGACTGGATGGCGCCACGCACCACTTCGGCGGCGTAGGCACCGACATTGAGGCCAAGCGCCAGCACGCCGGCCTGCAGCGGCGTCAACGAAATACCGATGAAGGGCAGCACGAAATAGGCCCAGAACAACTGCACGAAAATCGAGGTGCCGCGGAAGAATTCGATATAGGCGGTGGCCAGCGCGCGCAGAATGAAGAAGCGCGACAGCCGTCCCATTCCGGCAAGAAAGGCCATGAACAGGGCAAGCACCGATCCCATCAGCGTCAGCTCGATGGTGACAAGCGCTCCCTGCAATATCAGGCCGAAATAGCCGGACCATTGGGTCATCGAGGGTTCCAACGTTAGGTTTAGCTCCTTCTCCCCGTTCACGGGGAGAAGATGCCGGCAGGCAGATGAGGGGCGACGCTGAACTCTCAGAGGTAGGCGCCGCGCCTCATCCGTCACTTCGTGACACCTTCTCCCGTAAACGGGGAGAAGCGCAAAAAGGCGCGCCTATTTCGCCGCGCAGAGCTTGTCGCGTGTCGTCGACATCGCGGCCGCCGCCGAGAATCCGTAGGGCTCGATGATCTTGGCGAACTCGCCCGATGTCTTCAGCTTGGCCAGTTCGACGTCGAAGGCATCGCGCAGCGCCTCGTCGCCCTTCTTGAAGGCGGCACCGTCGCAATAGACCGGCGCGCCCTGCACTGGCGCGATGACTTGGAGGTTTGGATCATTGGCCTTTTTGACCAGGTCGTTGATCGACAGAACAGGCAGCGAGTAGACGTCGATACGGCCATCCTGCAACATCTTCACGCCGCTCTGGCCGTCAGGCACGACGATGACACGCTCGCGTGGCACGCCGGCATTGAGCGCCAGCTTCTCTTCTGTGCCGCCGCCGGGCGCGCCGATGGTGGCGGTCGCGTCCTTGGCAACATCCTCGTAGCTCTTGAAACCCTTCGGATTGCCCTTCTTCACCAGCATCGCTTCGGCGTCGCACAGCACCGGTTCAGAGTAGGCAACGGCGGCGCAGCGCTCCGGTTTCATGAACAGGCCAGCGGTGACGACGTCGAAGCGCCCGGCCTGCAAGCCGGGGATCATGGCGCCATACTCCGAGATCGAGGCGACGATGTCGGCAACGCCGAGGCGCTTGAAGATCTCGCGCGCCACATCGGGCGCCGCGCCCGAGACCTTGCCGTCGGCAGCGACGGCCGTATAGGGCGGCTCGTTGGCGATGGCGACGCGGGCAAAACCCTGCGTCTTGAGTTGCTCGAGCTTGCTGTCGTCGGCCGAACCGGTGGTCGAGGCTGCCATCACCGCGGTTAGCGCAAGACCGGCGACGCCGGCCAGAATGCCAAATTTCTTCATTGTTCCCAACTCCTTGTTCCTTGTCCTGCTTTTGTACGGGCGGCGTTGCCGCCTGAGGAACGGCTACGCCGCCCTTGGCATTGCGGTCAGACGCGATGTCCGGCCGCGATGATCTTCTTCAGGAAGCCTTGCGTACGCTCCTGCTTGGGATTGCGGAAAATCTCGTCGGGCTTGCCTTCCTCAACAATCTTGCCGCGATCGAAGAACAGCACCCGGTCGGCGAAATCATGGGCAAAACCCATCTCGTGGGTGACGAGCAGCATGGTCATGTCGGTCTCGGCGGCGAGCTTGCGCATGACGTTCATCACCTCCTCGACCAGCTCCGGATCGAGAGCCGACGTCACCTCGTCGAACAGCATGATCTTCGGCGACAGCGCGAGTGCCCGGGCGATCGCGACGCGTTGCTTCTGTCCGCCGGACAACTGCGCCGGCATGTTCTTGGCTTTGTCGGCCATGCCGACCATTTCGAGCAGTTCCATCGCCCGCTTTTCGGCGGCGGCGCGCGGCGTGCCCTTGGTCAGCATCGGCGCCAACGTGACATTGTCCATGACGCATTTGTGCGGAAACAGGTTGAACAGCTGAAAGACCATGCCGATTTTCTGGCGCATCCTCGTCAGGTGCCGCTCATCGGCGGGCAGCAACTGGCCGTTGCGCTCCACGTGGTAGAGCTGCTCGCCGTCGATCTGGATATGACCGCCATCGATGCGCTCCAACGTCATCAGGATGCGCAGGATCGTTGTCTTGCCCGAGCCCGACGGGCCGATCAGCCCCAGCTTCTCGCCAGGCATGACCTGCATCGACAGGCCGTCCAGCACCTTGAAAGTGCCGAAGCTTTTGGAAATGGCGTCGATGTTGATGATGGGCGTGGGCAATGCGGTTCCCCGTCCTGGAGAGGTCTAGGCTCTTAACGATGCGGAACGCGCCAAATCATGTCAATTGGGAAAATAATACCATGACAATTATTCTAATTCCGCACAATTTCCGAGCACTTGCGGCCTAGATGGCGAGCAACAGATGTTCCGGATCGCCAAGCAAAAGCTTGATGACAACGCCCAGGCCGGCGCGCAGTTCCCCTTCGGTGGTCGAGCCCAGCGAGATGCGCACTGCCGGATGCCAGGGCGCATCCGAGATGCGGAAGGATGTGCCCGGCGCAATCGCCACGCCCTGCAGCCGGGCCTGGGCGACAAAGCTCTCCTCGGCGCGGTTGGCCGGCAGTTGCAGCCAGACATGCAGCCCATCGCGCCGGGCGCGATAGTCGACCCCGGCCAGCACCTCCGCCGCTATATCCAGCCGCCGCCGCAGCGCCGCGCGCTGCCAGTGGACAAGCTCCATCGCGGTGCCGTCGGTGACCCATTTGGTGGCGATCTCGGCCACCAGCGGCGTCGCCATCCAGTTCGAGACCAGATGCCGGTTGGCGACGGCGGCGACATAGCGATCGGGCGCGGCGAGATAGCCGATGCGCAGGCCAGGCACCACGATCTTGGTAAAGGAGGTGACGTAAAGCGTGCGCTCCGGCGCAAAGGCGGCAACCGGCGGCGGCCGGTCTTCTACCAGGGGACCGAGCACATCGTTCTCGATGATGGCGATGTCGTGCTTGCGCGCGACGGCGGCGATTTCTTCGCGCCGTCGCGCGTCCATCAGCGTCGCCGTCGGATTGATCACTGAGGGCTGCACGAAGACGGCCCGAATGTCGGAAAGCCGGCACGCCTCGTCAAGCGCCTCCGGAATAAGGCCATTGTCGTCGATCGGCAGGCCTTCGAGGTTGAAGCCGAGATAGCGGGCGAGGGGCACCAGCGTGTGGTGGCCGATCGCCTCGGTGGCGACCGTCGAGCCGGGCGGCGCCACGCTCATCAGCGCCACGGTCATGCCGGCGGTGGCGCCGTTGGTCAGGCTGATGTTCTGCGCGGAGGTGTCGAGCCCGCACAATCTCAGCCATTCGACCGCCACCGCGCGGTGGCGCGGAAACACCATGTTGGGCCGGAACGAAAGTGCTGAACTCGACGGCAGATTCTCGGCCAGCCAACCCAAGGCCTGCTTCAGCCGCTCCAGATGCATCGGCTCGCAGACAGGCTTCAGGATCGACAGATCGATGACCTCGCCGAGCCGCTCCGGCAGATAGGGCGGTTCCGGCTCGCGGCGCTGGGTCTGGACAAAGCTGCCGCGGCCGATCTCGCCCGAAATCAGACCGCGCCGGATCAGTTCCTCATAGGCGCGGCTGACCGTCTGCACCGAAAGCTTGAGGTCGTCGGCCAGCCGGCGGTGGGTCGGCAGCCGCGCGCCATTGGCCAGGCGCCCGTCATGAATGGCGCGCGCGAACTGGTCGGCAAGCGACTGATACGCTGGCCGCCGGATGAGCTTGGGATCGGGATGCCACAATGTCATGACATATTAGAGATCGAAATCAGTGCAATTGACAATCGAAATAATGCGCCGTCATGGTGCAGTCGACGAAAAGTGGATGCTGATGACTGCCGCGAAACTCGACCCGATCGACCTGAAAATCCTCGACGCCATCCAGCGCGACGGGCGCATCACCAAGCTGGCACTGGCCGAGCAGGTCGGCCTGTCGCCGACTCCGTGCTGGATGCGGCTGCGCAAGCTGGAAAAGGCCGGCATCGTGTCGGGCTACCACGCCAGGATCGCCATGCGCGTCGTCGCACCCGTCGCTACCGTGCTGATGGAGGTGACGCTGGCCAACCACCGCCAGGCCGATTTCGACCGCTTCGAGCGCGTCATCCGCGACATTCCCGAGATCGTCGCCTGCTGGTCCGTTGGCGGCGGCGTAGACTATGTGCTGAAAGTGATGGCGCGCGACATCGACGCCTATCAGCGTCTGGTGGATGGCTTGCTCGACCGCGAGATCGGCATCGACCGCTACTTCACCTACATCGTCACCAAGACGGTGAAGGACGAGACCGTTTTGCCGGTGGCCGATCTCTTACCGGTGCAGTGACGGTTTCGGAGAGATTGTCTCCCGGGACGGCACAATAGAGAGAAACTCTCTCCATCAGGGCATCCAAACAGCCCCTCTGTCTGCACAGGACGAATAGTCTTCCCGCATCAGTCCGAACCGGGAGGCCTCGACCATGTCCGCGCATTTCGCCCGCTCGCATCGCCATGAAGCGCTCGATCGCCTCGCCGACCGCCGGCTGCTGCGTGAACTCGCCTATGTCGATGGCCACTGGACGGCAAGCGAGGCTGCTGAAAGCTTCGAGGTCACCGATCCGGCGACCGGCACGACCGTCGCTTTCGTCGCCGCGCTAGATGCACGGCAGACGACAAAGGCGATCGATGCCGCCGCGCACGCCTTTCCGGCCTGGCGGTCGCTGTTGCCGCAGGAGCGCTCGAAAATCCTGCGAAAATGGTTCGAGCTGATCATTGCCGCCAAGCAAGACCTCGCTTTGCTGATGACGCTGGAACAGGGCAAGCCGCTGCAGGAGTCGCTCGGCGAGATCGACTATGCCGCGTCCTTCGTCGAATGGTATGCGGAAGAAGCAAAACGCCTGAACGCCGAGAGCGTCACCAGCCATCTGCCGAACGCCGAAATGATGGTTCGGCGCGAACCGCTCGGTGTCGTCGGCGTCGTCACGCCGTGGAATTTTCCTGCGGCTATGCTGACCCGCAAGGCAGCGGCAGCACTTGCCGCCGGCTGCACCATTGTTGCGCATCCGTCCTCGGAGACACCGTTGTCGGCGCTGGCGCTGGCCGAACTTGGCGAGCGCGCCGGCTTGCCGGCAGGTGTCTTCAACATCGTCACCGGCAAGGCTTCGACCATCGTTGGCCGGATGTGCGAGGACCCACGCGTTCGCGCCATGAGCTTCACCGGGTCGACCGAAATCGGCAGGCTGATCGCCGCCCAGAGCGCGCCGACCATGAAGCGGCTGGTGATGGAGCTTGGCGGCCATGCGCCGCTGATCGTCTTTGCCGACGCTGATATCGACAGGGCGGTGAACATCGCCATCGACGCCAAATTCGCCACATCGGGCCAGGACTGCCTCGCCGCCAACCGCATCTATGTCCAGCGTCCGATTTATGATCGCTTCTGCGCCGCCCTCGCCAGGCGCATCGAGACGTTGCGGACCGGCAATGGCCTTGCTCAGGGAATCGACATCGGGCCGCTGATGCATGAGCGCGCCGTCAAGAAGGTCGAGGAACAGGTCGCCGACGCACTGACCCATGGCGCGCGCTGCCTCACCGGTGGCAAGCGCCATGAGACCGGGCCACTGTTCTACCAGCCGACGCTGCTGGCAGACGTCGCGGACGAGGCGCTGATCATGCGCGAGGAAACGTTTGGACCGGTTGCTGCCGTGACGCCGTTCGACAGCGAGGACGAGGTAATCGCCCGCGCCAACGCCACCGAATATGGCCTCGTCGCTTATGTCGTGACCGAGAACGGCGCCCGCCAGCAGCGCATGGGCCGAGCGCTCGACTACGGCATGGTCGCCATCAACCGCGTCAAGATCACCGGCGCGCCGATACCCTTCGGCGGCGTCAAGCAATCCGGCATCGGCCGCGAAGGCTCGCGCCACGGGCTCGAAGCCTTCACCGATCTGAAGTATCTCTGCCTGGACATCTCGTAATTCGTCCGGCCATCCCTCAAGGAGTCAACAAATGCTCGACCAGTCCAACGAACTCGCCGCCTGGGATCGCGATCACTTGTTCCATCCCTCGACCCATATGGGCACGCATGCGCGCGGCGAGAGCCCGACGCGCATCATGGCCGGCGGTGAAGGCGTCACCGTGTGGGACGACAATGGCAAGAAGAGCCTCGATGCCTTCGCCGGTCTCTATTGCGTCAATGTCGGCTA
The DNA here is from genome assembly GCF_040319965.1 of Mesorhizobium sp. M0830. Lineage (NCBI taxonomy): Bacteria > Pseudomonadati > Pseudomonadota > Alphaproteobacteria > Hyphomicrobiales > Phyllobacteriaceae > Mesorhizobium > Mesorhizobium sp. M0830. The sequence continues at coordinate 23,013 of NZ_JAMYOR010000060.1, forward strand.
CGGCCGGCAGAAGATCGCCGACGCCATCGCCGCCCAGGCTAAGAACCTCGCCTACTACCATGCCTATGTCGGGCACGGCACCGAGGCCTCGATCACGCTCGCCAAGATGATCATCGACCGCGCGCCGAAAGGCATGTCGAGGGTGTATTTCGGCCTCTCGGGCTCGGATGCCAACGAGACCAACATCAAGCTGATCTGGTACTACAACAACGTGCTCGGGCGGCCTGAGAAAAAGAAGATCATCTCGCGCTGGCGCGGCTATCACGGCTCGGGCGTGATGACGGGATCGCTGACCGGGCTCGACCTGTTCCACAACGCCTTCGACCTGCCGCGCGCGCCGATCCTGCACACCGAGGCGCCCTACTATTTCCGCCGCGCCGACCGTTCGATGAGCGAGGAGCAGTTTTCGCAGCATTGCGCCGACAAGCTCGAGGAGATGATCCTGGCTGAGGGGCCGGAAACGGTCGCCGCCTTCATCGGCGAGCCGATCCTCGGCACCGGCGGCATCGTGCCGCCGCCGGCGGGCTACTGGGAAAAGATCCAGGCGGTGCTGAAGAAGTACGACGTCCTGCTCGTCGCCGACGAGGTGGTCACGGGCTTCGGCCGGCTGGGCACCATGTTCGGCTCCGACCATTACGGCATCAAGCCGGACCTGATCACCATCGCCAAGGGCCTGACTTCGGCCTATGCGCCGCTGTCAGGCGTCATCGTCGCCGACAAGATGTGGCAAGTGCTGGTGCAAGGCTCCGACAAACTCGGCTCGCTCGGCCATGGCTGGACCTATTCGGCGCATCCGATCTGTGTTGCCGCCGGCGTCGCCAATCTCGAACTGATCGACGAGATGGATCTTGTGATCAATGCACGCGAGACCGGCGCCTATTTCCGCGCCGAGCTGGCGAAGGCGGTCGGCGGTCACAAACATGTCGGTGAGGTGCGCGGCGACGGCATGCTGGCGGCGGTCGAGTTCGTCGCGGACAAGGACGACAGGGTGTTCTTCGATGCTTCGCTCAAGATCGGACCGCAAGTGGCGACAGCGCTTGCCGCAAGCGGCGTCATCGGCCGCGCCATGCCGCAGGGCGACATTCTGGGCTTCGCGCCGCCGCTCTGCCTGACCCGTGAGGAAGCCGATATCGTCGTTTCGAAGACTGCCGATGCGGTCACGAGCGTGTTTGCCAATCTTTGAGATCGACCATGAATGCCATGACCAAGACCCTCCCTGCCACCATGGCTGCCGTGCTGCTTACCGGGCACGGCGGTCCGGAAAAACTCGTCTACCGCGGCGATGTCAAAGTGCCCTTGCCTGCTCCTGGTGAGGTGCTGGTGAAAGTCAGCGCCTGCGGGATGAACAATACCGATGTCTGGGTGCGCCAGGGCGCCTATGGCACGGAAGAGGACGCGGCTGCGGTGTCGACCTGGCGGCGTCAGGGCAACACTCTGAGCTTCCCGCGCATTCAGGGCACCGACACTGTCGGCACCATCGCCGCCGTTGGCGAGGGTGTTTCGCCCGACCGTATCGGCGAACGGGTGATGGTCGATTTCTCCATCTACAACCGCGACGACGATTCGCTCGCCGACATCGACTATATGGGCCACGGCCGCGACGGCGGTTATGCCGAATACCAGGCCGTGCCGGCCGAGAATGCTCATGTCGTCGATACGAACATGACAGATGTCGAACTCGCCACCTTCTGCTGCGCCTATCTGACCGGCGAACAGATGCTGGAACGCGCCGCGCTCAAGGCCGGCGAGCGCGTGCTGGTCACCGGCGCCTCGGGCGGCGTCGGTTCCGGCATCGTGCAGCTGGCGCGAGCGCGCGGCGCCATTCCCTACGCCGTCGTCGGCAAGGGCAAGGAACAGGCGGTGCTCGACATCGGCGCAGAGGCTGTCATCACGCGTGGCGTTGCCGACCTGCCGCATGCCGTGAACGAGGCGACCGGAGGCCAGCCGATCGACGTTGTCGCCGACCTCGTTGGCGGCGCCATCTTCAATGACCTGTTGCGTATCCTGCGGCCCGAAGGCCGCTATACCACCGCCGGCGCGATCGCCGGTCCGGTCGTGCAGCTCGATCTTAGGACCATGTACCTGAAGCAGTTGCAGCTGCACGGCTCGAGCCAGGGCACGCGCGCGGATTTCCGCCGCATCGTCGGGTACATCGAGGCGAAGAAAATCCGGCCGCTGGTCGGCGGCGTCTACAAGCTCTCCGATTTCCACCATGCGCAGGCGGATTTTGTCGCCAAGGATTTCGTCGGCAAGCTGGTGGTGGTGCCGGATGCGGTGTGGGGCTCGGCTGGCTGAATAACCGATGCCTCAACACTGCCTCGATGCGGAAATGAGCACAACACGGGTGTTTGACGGGCTTTTGCAGCATTCCGTTTCGGCCGTCCGAAACCAGGACGAAAAATGGCCGGGCGCGAAGGCGGCCCGGCCAAAAGAAGGTCAAACCTTCAGAGGGGAACACCGTCCGGCGGAATGGGAGGAAACCGCCGAACGATTTTGCCAGTCTGGGCTTATTTCTTGGCTTCGGCCACGAATGAAATTCCAAAAAATGTGCAAATTCGCAAAAATTCGTGCTCGGCAAGAGTCCTCACGAGCCCGCGGCTCCGGTCTCGAGCAGATCGGCATAGTGGCGGCGTGCCACGTCGGGATGTGAACGCAGCCGGCTTTTGAGCACATTGGTCCCGACATCGCGGAACAATGGGTTGTCGGGATCGCTTGCCGGTCCGCGCGCCTGCGCCGCCAGTTCCTCGGAAAGGCTGAGAAGCGGGATGGTGGCATCCAGCCGCGCGCTGAAGAAGAAGGGCACGGAAATCCGCTCGACGCCGGCAGGCGGGGTTACGACGCGGTGCACGGTGGCGCGCAGATAGCCATTCGATGCCAGTTCGAGCAGTTCACCGATGTTGACGACCAGCGTTCCGGGGAGCGGATCGACATTCACCCAGCTGCCGTCATATTCGACCTGCAGCCCCTTGTTGTCGTCCTGCAGCAGCAAGGTCAGGAAACCGCCATCCTTGTGCGCGCCGACGCCCTGGTCGGTGCCGGTCGCCTGACGGCCGGGATAGCGCACGATCTTCATGCGATGGTTGGGCGAATCCCGGTAGATCGCGTCGAAGGCGTCCTCGGGCTGATCGAGCGACAGCGCGAAGGCCTTCAGCAGGCGGATCGCCACCGCCGTCGCCTCGGTCTGCCATGCCAGCAGCGCCGGCTTGAGCTCCGGCAACGCGTGGGGCCACTGATTCGGCCCTTGCAGCCGCGTCCAGGGTGCTACTCCCGGCCCTTGCGCTATGGGCTGGCGCTCGACACCGATGTCGAGCTGCTCGCGCCAGTCGGCGGTGCCCTTGGTCAGTTCGCCGCCGGCGCGGGTGTAGCCGCGAAACTGCGGGGACTTGACCATTTCGACGGCCAGCTTGTCGGCTTCGGGCAACGCGAAGAAGCGGCGCGAGGCATCGAGCACGTCGTCGATCCCAGCGGCTGACATTCCGTGGCCGCTGAGATAGAAGAAGCCGACGTCCCGGGCCGCCGTGCGCAGGTCCAGGAGAAAGGTGCGATGCTCGGACGCACCTTGTTCGAGACGGCTCAGATCAAGCACCGGCACAATTCTGGGCATGGTCAGGTTCCTTCCATTCTCTGCCTTGCCTGGGAGAAGTAGAAGCGACCACAGGCAGGAGATCCGGGCACGGATCGCGCCTCCAAAAGTGGCACGCGGTGACTGCCGATCAAAGCAACGGGCACGCCAATCTGGTCCGAATGGAAGAACGCCAGCGCTGCATCTTATGGCCTGTCGGCAAATAATGTTCAAAACTGGTGTTTTTGCCCGCAAGGCGTCGTGCGGACCGTCTTTCGAGCGCGACATCGTCCAATAGCAGCTAGCGGAACAGATATTTCGACACTTCCGGATTGCCGCGACGCCACATCACGTTGTCCAGGAAGTAGTGGTGCACGTTGATGAATATCCACGCTATGAACAGGAAAAGCGACGAGCCGAGCACCTGCTTGTCGTAGGGAACCAAGGCGGTCAGCGCCATCGGCACGAGCCAGAAACCAAGCGCGCCAAGAATTGTGCCGGCGACGATGAATATCAGCACCCGCAGCCTGTACAGCGGCCCGAGAATGGACAGGACCTTGAATCCCGGATCCCTGGCGGCATCCGCGCGGTCGCGCTCGACATTGGTCTGGTAACGCCAGACCACCGCCAGGTACTGCAGCGAATGGAGCGCCGGCACCACAAGCAGCCAGAGCGGATTTATCGTCACGAACAGGATCCAGGCATAAAGCGTGACGACATAAGCGACGACGCCGTTATAGGGCAGCGCGCCACCATGCTTGCGCCAGCGGTTGGCGAACATCACGACGGTGGCCGCCGAGGAAGCGGCGGCGACCGCGACGGCGATGTTGAGGAGCCATGGCGGGACGGCGAACGTGTAGTAGTCCAGGCCCCAGAACTGCCGTTCGGTGATCACCGCGTTCGTCTGAAGCCAGGCGAACAGCCACACGGCATAGCCGTTGAACCGCAGCACCTTCTTGTCCTGATCGCTGAAGAATTTGCGCTTCAAGACGGCGTCCACCATCAGCATGCCGTAGCCTTGCTTGACGTAGTGCCAGCCGACGAAAAAGCCCATCGCATTGGTCGCATATCCCAGCAGGCGAGCGTTCCCGGTTACGGCGCCATAGGCGAAGAAGGCGGCCATGATCAGCGGGACGACAATGCCCGCGAAAATGTAGCGAAGCTGGAGGCTCCTGTCGTATCCGTCACCGCGCACCTTGCGCGCGTAGTTGCGATAGAAAATCTGGTAGGAATGCGCAAAGTGCGGCTGGTTGATGAGATGCGACAGCAGGAACGCCGTCAGCGCCACCAGACCTTCGTATTTGAGCGGCACGAAATACAGCACCGGCAGGATCAGGAGCGCGCTCCCGCCAAGCATGAAAAAGTCGATGAACGGACCAAAGAGATATTTCTGCGGAGCGACTGAAACCGAGGCATCTGCCGAAAGGTGAAGTGCCATGCTGCCTTCTCCCTGTGATCGTTTATTTAGCCATCGCCCTGATTGCCCGGCAAGGTCCCCGGGCTCCGAACTCAGGCTGACAAAAGACCTGACGACAGCCGGCGGTGTCGGCGGCGCCGTTCATGATAGGAATTTTTTCCTTGACTTCATGACCTCAGCTATGGTACATATTTGCCTATGGTGCTGATTTGCGCCAGTGACCCGCCCGTACTGGCGGGTTTTTCGTTTCCGTCAGCCGACGCGGCGGCGAAGGCTGCGAAGTGAAGTAACCCGTCAACCCGAGTTCGTAGCCCTGGTCCAGAACGGGCGGCGTGGGGGGAAAGGCTCGCACGGCCGGGCCGATCCCATTACGCGGCGAATCCAGCTGTGCGGCTGCGAGGTTCAATTAAGCTGGTTCAGGATTCCAGAACTGTTCGCCAGCACCAGACTTTTGTAGATCAGGAACGCTATCGTACAGATCGCGGCTATCGAGATCGGCACGCCGAACGGCACCACGCCCTTGCGATCCAAATGCTGGACAATGAGCCGAAAAGCACCGGCAGGCAGCATGAACGGGTTTTTCACGATTGCAGCGGTGGCGAGGGCGAAAACCAACAGCAGCACCGAAAATACAACCAGATCGCTGCCGCCGATCAAAAAAGGCACCACAGCGATCAGCTTGACGTCTCCGGCGCCGATCTTGCGCAAGGCCCAGAAGGGGAAGAGCGCGACGAACAGTAGAAGCCCGGCCGTGGCGCTCAGCCCCATATCCCACCACGATCCGGATTGGAGCGACAGCAGCAGCAGGCCCCCCGCTCCGAGGCAGAGCAGCAGCAGCACGTCGCGATTCGATATCCTCTGGGTGGTGAAGTCGAGCCAGGCAATCCTTGCCAGCAGAGGGATGGCGAGGACCTTCAGCAGCAGCGCTTCGACGAGCAACATGCTAGCGCTCGATATTCTGCACGCTTGACGACAGCAGCTTCAGATTGTTGGCAACGGTCGGATCGTTGGGCGCCAGTTCATAAGCCTTGAGGAAATTGCTGCGTGCATCCTGCAGCTTGCCGCGCAGCAGGTAGGAATAGCCGACATTGTTGTAATATTCGGGCGTCCCACCGACCAGCCTGGACGCACGGGCATAAGCTCGGTCGGACAGATCGAAGCGGTGGATCCGGTCGGTGCAGGCGGCCAACCCCATCCAGGCGCCACCGTCATTGGGTGCCAGGCGTGTTGCCTTCAGGAACAGAGCGCCCGCATTGCCGTAGTTTTCCGCACGGAACTGGTTCTTCGCCTCGGCAACAGCCTGGTCCGAGGCGTAATATTCGACGTCGCTGACCGTCTTCAGCCCGTCGAAAGCATCGCCAAAGGACGTTACGTCGCCCTTCGACGGCTCATTGGTGCGAACGACACCGTCGGTTAAGTCCGCTCCATTTGTCTGGCAGCCCGCAAGCAGGATAAGCAGCAGGCTGGTCGCGGCTGCAAGGCGCTTTGGCCTAGTCATTGTGTCTCCCACGAATCCCCTACTCTATTTTTAGAACCAAAGCATATGGTTACCTAGAAGAAAATGCCTCTCATGCGAATGATTACCGGTAACAGGACGATCATGAGCACTACCGGAAAAATGCAGATGCCCAATGGGATCATCATTTTGACCGGTAGCGCGTTGGCGCGCTCCTCGGCATAGAGGATTCTCTGGGTCCGCATTTCGTCGCTATAAACGCGCAGCGCTTCGGTCAGGCTGGTACCGAGTTCTTCCGACTGCCGAAACAGCACGGCGAGCGCGCGCGCTTCCTCGAGACCGATACGATCAGCCAGTTCGCGCAGCGCTTCGCGTAGCGGCTTGCCGGCGCGCAATTGCAGATTCATGATCGCAAGCTGGATGCCCAGCCATTTGTGGGTGCCTGCCATTTCCTGGCTCACCCGCTCGACCGCCGCCTCCAGGCTCATGCCGGCATCGGCGCAGGTGATCATCATGTCCATGAAATCGGGGAAGCCGCGGCGGTAGGTCTGTTTCTGCGCGTTCTCGAAACGATCGAGCGCGATGCTCGGAATGACCAGGCAAGCGAGCCCGAACAGGGCGGCGCCGCCGAACGTTATGAAGCCTGGGATTTGCGGCGGGACAGCAGCAGCCAGCCCGGCATAGCATCCGAGAAAACCGATGGCGACGGCAGCGATTCGCGACAAGGTGTAGAGGACTGGTGCGCTGGAGTGATAAAATCCCGCCCGAAAAAGTCGCGCTTCGAGCGCATTTGGCTCGCCGCGTTCCTTCTCTACTGTGCGGAAATAGGCGTCGATCGGTCGCTGCGCCGAAAGCTTGACGAGTTGCTGCTGCGCGTCCAGCGAACGCCGATTGAGTCCTACTTCGGACAGCAGGCTTTCACTGACCAGCTTGCGGGTCTGAAGGGCAGGCAGGAAGACGAGCGCGCCGAACAGGAACATCGTCGTCGCTGCCAGGAAAACCGAAAGCGAGACGAGAAATTCGGAACCCAGGATGTTCAAAAGGACGTTGATAGCCCGCTCCAATCAGAAATCGAAGTTGATCATACGATACATGATGAAGTCACCAAGCAGGGCCCACGCGGCGAAGATGGTGAACACCGGAAAGATGAGCGGGTTCCCCCAGACCGCTCCATAGTAGCTCGGGGCAGAGAGCCAAAGGATCGCGAACATGACGAGCGGGAAGAGCGAGATGAACCATGCCGAGAAGCGGCCCTCGGCCGAGAGCGCCCTGATCTTCATCCTCAGTTTCTGCCGCTCGCGCAACACGGACGAAAGATTGGCAAGAATCTCAGTAAGGTTGCCGCCGGTCTTGGACTGAATGGAAAGCGACACCGAAAGCAAATGAAGGCCTTCGAAGCCGACCCGTTCGGACAGTTTCCGAGCTGCCTGCTCGATGCTCAGCCCGAAGGTGATTTCGTCGGAAACGATGCCGAATTCGGTGCCGAGCGGGTCAGGCATTTCGCGCGCGACCAGCCCGACCGCCACCGAGACGGGGTGGCCTGCGCGCAGCGAACGCACGATCATGTCGAGCGCGTTGGGCAATTGCTTGGCGAATTTCATGATCCGCTTGTCGCGGGACCGGCGAAGGTAGAGGATAGGCAGGACGAAGCCCACAATAATGAAGGCGATCAGGGCCGGGATTGCCGAAAATCCCACCAGCAGTTTCAGGAGCAGCGCCACAACCAGTCCTGCCAAGATGAAGATGGCGGCAAATGTCAGCGGATTTCCGGTGATGCCGGATTGGGTGTAGAGCCTGTTCAGCCCAACGGCGCCAAAGATATAGTCACCGGAGTCTGTCAGCCCGCGTTCGCGCAGCAGGCCTTGCAACGTCTGCTCGGCAGGAGCCTCGTCCGCCAGTCGTTTGAGCCGCCGGTTGATTGTGCCGGCTCGCGAGCGGCCCTTGGCATAGGAGACGTAGAGCGCCTCGGCCGCCAGAATGACGGATGCAGCCGCCAGTACATAGATGAAATAGAGCAAAGTCTGACCGGTGAGCATCAGAGCGGAACCTGCGGATTGAAGGCGTCCTTGGCGAAATGATGTCCCTGCGTCGCCGCTTCCTGGGCAAAGCGCGGGCGGATGCCGGTGGCGCGGAATTCTCCGACGATCTGGCCATCAGCGGCGATGCCGCGGCGCACAAAGTGGTAAAGTTCCTGCAACTGGACGACATTGCCCTCCATGCCGGTCAACTCCGATATCGAGACCACCCGCCTGTTGCCGTCCGACAGCCGCTGCGTCTGCACAATGATGTCGATGGCCGAGGCAATCTGGGCCCGGATGGATTCGTGTGTCATCGGCATCCCTGCCATGCCGACCATCTGTTCGAGGCGCGACAGTGCGTCGCGTGGCGTGTTGGCATGGATGGTGGTCATCGACCCTTCATGGCCGGTGTTCATCGCCTGCAGCATATCGAAGGCTTCCTCGCCGCGGACTTCGCCGACGATGATGCGGTCCGGCCGCATGCGCAGCGCGTTCTTGACCAGCTCGCGCTGGCGGACCTCGCCCTTGCCCTCGACATTGGGCGGGCGTGTCTCCAGCCGGCCGACATGCGGCTGCTGCAGTTGCAACTCCGCCGCGTCCTCGATGGTGATCAGACGATCGGTGGACGGAATGTAGCTCGACAGCGCGTTCAGCAAGGTCGTCTTGCCGCTGCCGGTGCCGCCGGAAACCAGGATCGATTTGCGCGCCTGCACGGCGATCCGCAACATGTCGACCATTGGCGGGCGGATCGAATTGAATGCCACCAACCGCTCGAGCGAATAGGGATTCTTGGAGAATTTGCGGATCGACACCAATGGCCCGTCGACGGAGATCGGCCGCACCGCGATGTTGACGCGCGAGCCGTCCGCCAGCCGCGCATCGACCATCGGCGACGATTCATCGACGCGCCTGCCAATCGCCGAGACGATTTTGTTGACGACGCGCAGCAGATGCGCCTCATCGCGGAAGCGGATCGAGGTTTCCTCGAGTACGCCGCGGCGCTCGATGAAGACGTGATTGTGGGTGTTGATCAGGATGTCGGCGATCGAATCATCCTTGAGCAGCGGCTCGATCGGCCCTAGCCCCAACATCTCGTCGGCCGTATCGCTGGTCAGTTGATCGAGCTCGCGCGCATTCAACGGCACATTGCGGCTTCGCACGAACTCGCGCACGATCGGCCTGATCTCGTTCAGAATCTCGTCCTTGGAGGCCGTTTCGAGCGCGGACAGGTTGAACCGGTCTATTAGATGACGGTGAAGCTCCACCTTCAGCGTCAGGAAATCGTCGCCATACGCTTCGACATCCGCGCCCGGGACGATTGCCGCTCCATTGGTCGCCGCCACGGAGGGTGCCGGCTGCAGTGCCTGCGTTTCACTCGGTCCCTTGATGAAGCGGCCCAACATCGCATTCAAACCTTGACGATTCCCCGGACCGCAAACTAAGCGTTAACCACGAGGGGCACAAGCGGCGAACGTGAGTGCGACAAGGTAATACTTACAACATAGTTAAAGAGCTGACTCAAAAAATATCGTTTTTGCTTCAACGCTGCGCTCCCCCCTCGTCGGACGCCGACGCGAGCTTCCAGCCTCACGGAACTTCTCGCACCGTAACAAATGCCGGGCTGCCTATAAGCGGTCGTAAGCCATTAGATATAAAGGATTATGCAGTATCGCTAATATACCTATTCCACCGTCGCGGGTGTGGCAAAATTGTGAACGAATGGTTAAGGACGCTTGAAAAATTAGTCGAATCAAGCTCTTGTCGATATTGAGTTGGTCTCTGAGCTCGCGCTGTCAGGTATTGAAAGGTTAAGGGACCGTTAATCCCATTTGACTCTGCTTCTTCGTGGGACAAGGATCGAGATGACGGGGGATGCTCAGGTATGGATTTCATCCTTGGCTCGTCTCGTCGGGTTCAAACTCCAAAGGGAGAAATTATCATGAAGAAGCTCATGACGATGACCCGGCAGTTCCGCGATGACGAAAACGGCGCTGCCATGGTCGAATATTCCATCCTAGTCGGCATCATCGCCGGAGCGGCGATCCTTGCGATCGTCGCCATCGGCCTCTGGGTCAGCGGACGCTTTGGCGGCCTTTGCGACATTCTCAACGGCAAGGGCTCCACTGGCACCGCTGGTACTTTCGGCACATGCGTCAAGGGAACGGGCGTCGGTACCTGATCGTCTATTCCTTGTCAGGCCCGGGTCACAAAATCCGGGCCTGAACTGGTTGGTTTCAACTCTGGCAAGAGGAGAATTCTGATGGGGAAGCTCATTGGTATCGCCAAGCAGTTCTATGACGACGAGAACGGTGCCGCCATGGTCGAATATTCCATCCTGGTCGGCATCATCGCCGGCGCGGCAATTCTTGCAATTGTTGCGATCGGGCTCTGGGTCAGCGGACGCTTTGGCGGGTTGTGCGACATTCTTGACGGCAAGGGCTCCACTGGAGTCGCTGGCACTTTCGGTACCTGTATCAAGGGAACGGGCGTCGGCACCTGAAGCTTACGCCATCAGGCCCGGGTCTTCGGGACCGGGCCTGATACCAGTCGCGGTAGGCTGACGCGGCCGATCTTTGCAGGCCTTTTTTGGGGTTGGGCTCATGCGTGCAAATACTGTCATCATGATCATTCTTGCCGGCATCTTCGGCGTTCTGGCGGTCGTGCTCGCCAATATCTGGCTTGCCAACCAACGAAGCGCCATGGCGGAGGCGAACGGGATCAAGCGTGACACGGTCGTGGTGGCGGCCGTGCCGCTAAAGTTCGGCGACATACTGACCGCCGACAAGCTTCAAGAAATAGCATGGCCAGCAGGCGCGGTTCCGACCGGCGCTTTCAAGACAACGAAAGATGCCTTGGCCGGCAATGGTACGAGGCAAGCGCTGCAGGCGATCAGCGCCAACGAGCCCGTCCTTGCCAGCAAGATCACCGGGCCAGGGCAGCGCGCCACGCTTTCGGCGGTGCTGGGTGAAGGCATGAAAGCTGTTTCCATCCGCGTCAACGACGTGCTTGGTGTCGCCGGCTTTGTCTTCCCCGGCGATAGGGTCGACGTGCTTTTGACGCGCACGGTGCGCGACGACGGCGCGGACAAGAGTTTTGTCGATGTGCTGTTGCAGAGCATGAAGGTGCTCGCCGTCGACCAGGTTGCGGATGAGAGCCAGGACAGTCCGACCGTGGTGAAAGCGGTAACGCTCGAGGCCAGCACCAAGGACGCGCAGAAGCTCACGCTCGCCGCCGGCGCAGGTCAGTTGTCGCTGGCGCTTCGCCAGTCAGCTGCCAGCAACGGCGAAACGACAGAGCGCGTCACGCTTTCCGACCTGACCGGCGACACGCCGGCCGACGTCGCCGCCAGGCAGGCGGAACTCAGCAAGAAGGCGGCAGCCGAAGCTGAGGCCGCGGCCGAGCGCAAGCGCGCCGACGACAAGCTCGCCGGGTTGACCCGGGCCGTGGAGCGGGTCGGAAGCCGGCTCGACGACTTGAGCAAGGTCAAGCCGGCCCCGGCCGTGGCATCTGCGCCGGAAGTAAAGGAAATTGTCAAGGAAGTGGTCAAATATGTGCAGCCGGAGCCGCCGGCGCGGGCGACAATCGGTGTCTTTCGAGGTATAAAGCTCGAAACATACGATGTGCCGCGACAAAAATAGCACCGGCGTACTAGGATTAGACGGAGTCCGAATCAGCCGGTAAGGGGGTTAGCGTAGATGCGTACGTTCTGGGGACCACTTGCGGCAGTCGTGCTTGCCTGCCTTGCGGCGCTATCAAGCCCCTCGGCTCGCGCCGCCGACCGCTTCATCGACGTGTCGAACCCAACCATCCATCGCATCTTCGTGCCCGTGTCGCAGTCGGTGACGATCCAGGTTAACTCCACTCTTGGCGACATCGCGGTGGGCGACGAAAAGATCGCCGATGCCCAACCGATGACCGACCGCACCCTCTATGTCATCGGCAAGAGCGTTGGCACCACCACCGTCAATCTGTTTTCCGAGGACAAGCGCACACTTGGCACGATTCAGGTCGAGGTGGGCCTCGATGTCAGCGACATGGCGCAGGCGATCCGCCAGGTGGCGCCCAGGGCGCGCATCGAGATCGGCTCGATCAATGGCAAGATCAGGCTGGCCGGCCATGTCAAGGATGGCGCCATGCTGGCATCTATCATGGAGGTGGCGCAGCAGTACGGCCCCGACGCCATCATCAATTCGGTCATCGTCGACGACAGCCAGCAGGTCAATCTTGAAGTGCGTATCCTAGAGGCCAAGCGCAATGCCGGCCGTGATCTTGGTGTTTCGATCAGAAGCCGGAACAGTAGCGCCACAACTCGGACAGGGACAGGCGACGCCGCCATCGACGAAGACGGTGTGATCGCCGGAACTGGTAACATTATCAGCGGCCTGCTCTCGAACACCAATCCTTTCGCGGCGCTCATCACTCGCGTCATCGACAGCAACATCAAGGTCGACCTGGTCATCGAGGCACTCGAGGCCAAAGGCGTGGTGCGCACGTTGGCCGAACCCAACCTCACCACGCTTTCCGGCGAGCCGGCCAGCTTCAACGCCGGCGGTGAAGTGCCTATCCGCACCACCACCAAGGACGGCGAGGTCACCATCGTGTTCAAGCAATTCGGCGTCAATTTGCTGTTCACGCCGGTTGTGCTCGACGACTCTAAGATCCATATGAGACTGGCGCCGGAAGTGAGCGACCTAACCGGCTTCACCAGCGCCGGCGACCCAATCTTCACCAACCGCAAGCTGGAGACCGTGGTGGAGCTTCGCGACGGCCAGAGCTTCGCGGTCGGCGGCTTGCTGTCCAGCAAGACCACTAAGCTGCAGAACCAGGTGCCGTGGCTCGGCCAGGTACCGATTGTCGGGGCGCTTTTTCGCAATTCGAGTAACCAGAAGGAAGAGACCGAACTGGTCGTCATCGTGACGCCGCATCTCGTGCGGCCGGTCAAGCCCGGCGAGCAGTTGGCGACACCCTTCGACAAGACGCGGCCGGCCAACGATCCCGAGCTGTTCCTGCTCGGCCAGCTCGAAGTGAACAAGGACATGATCCGGAAGTACGAAACCGGCGACGGCGTCACCGGCCCCTATGGCCACATGCTCGACTTCAAATCGAAGGACAAGATGCTCTATGTCAAGAAATAGCGCCTTGATCCTCATTCTGTGCGCCGGTGCCCTGTCGGGCTGTGCCGCGGACTATCTGAACCACTATGATTCGGTGACCTTGGCTGCCGGCGACACACAGAAATTCAATTCGCTGCTGCAGACGGTCGATCCGCTCAATCCGGCCTCCAGGAACACACACATCGAAGGCGACGGCACGCGCGCCGCACTTGTTGCGCACAACTACAAATTTCCACCGCCACCACCACCGCCGCCGGCGATCACGGTCAATGTCGGCGGGTCGGGTGTGACGCAGTGAACTGAACGGAAGGATGCGGAGGGCGCCGGGCAAGCGAGGAGCCCTGACGCTAAGGGGTAGAGAGTAGAGCCATGCTGCGGACCATTCGCGCGTTCTGGCACGATCAGAGGGGAATAGCGCTGATCCTCGTCAGCGTCATGCTGCCGGCGATCATCGGCTTCTCCTTGCTGGCGATAGACATGAGCAGGATGAACAACCTGCACAACGACCTGCAGAAGGGCACCGATGCCTTGGCGCTCGCCGCGGCCGCCGAGCTTGACGGCCGATCAGACAGCATCACGAGGGCCGACCGTGCGCTGGCCACACTGGTCAGCAACAATTACAATTTTTCAACGGCCGATGGCCCTGTGACGCTTGCCGCGGCCGGCGTCACAAGGCGCTATCTCCGATCGCTCCCCGCTACCGATGACGTCGCGATTGCCACGGCGAACGTAGTCCCGGACGAGGTGGCCGATGCCAATTTGGCGCAGTTCGTTGAGGTCAGGGTAACGCCGGTCGGCTTCTCCACCATCTTCCCGGCCTCTTTTTTGTCGTCCAGCGCCAGCAACTCCTACAACATCGGCGCGGTGGCGGTGGCAGGCTTCTCGCGTAGCGCCTGCGATTTCACGCCGGTGTACATCTGCAACCCATATGAGAATACGACAGACACCCTCTATACCGTCGCGGCCGATCCGGCGAAGCGCCGGCGCCTGATTGAATTGCGCCAGCAAGGCGGTTCTTCGGCACAGAATTCGCCTGGAAACTACGGCTTCCTGCAGCCGCCCGATAGCTCTAGCGGCGCAGACGCCATCAGGGATATGATCGCCGAAGTTAAATCGCAGGCATGCTACAATTCACGCGGGGTGCTACTGCGTCCCGGCTTCCTCGCAACGGCCCGAGATGCACTGAACGTTCGCTTCGACGTCTACAACGGCCCGATGAACAGCAACAGGAACGACCCCAACTTTGCACCCGGCGAAAACGTGCGCAAGGGCTACAAAACCCAAGGCAACGCATGCAACGCCGACGCCGTAAGCCCGGCAGAGCCGACCAATTTCGAAGCCTTCCCGCGTGATAACGGCACAATAGACACCAACGGACGCATCGGAAATGGCAACTGGGACTTCGATCAATATTGGAATACCAATTTCAATACCACTACCGCCCCCGTGACAGTGCCAAAGCCGATGGGAGCAGACGGCGTGAACCCGGCCAGTAACACCAACCAGCCGACCCGCTATAGCGTCTATCGCTACGAGATATCCCAGGGCATTGTAGGCCATCCCTCGAACGGTGGCGAGATCGGCACGCCAAGCTGCTCAGCTAACAAAGTGAGTAATCCAGACCGCCGTCTCCTCTATGGCGCCATCTTGAACTGCCAGGCATTGGCGGCGGCCGGCTTGATGTCGGGAGGCAACTCGTCGCCACCCCTGCCGGTCGAGGCCTTCGGCAGCTTCTTAATCACAGAAACGGTCGAAAGCGGCTCAGACCAGACCATCAGGGTCGAACTTGTCGACATAAACGGGCGTGGCGGACAAGGAACGCTGGACAATTTCCTGCGCGACGAAGCGCAGCTCTACAGGTGACGGCGATGTTGAGAGAGCTGTCACGCATCCTGAATCGCTTTCGCTCCGACCAGCGCGGCACGGTGCTTATCGAGATGAGCCTGGTAGCGCCGCTCATGCTGTTCCTGTCGGCGGGCGTTTTCGAATTCGGCAACCTCATCCACGACAAGCTGCTGATGGAAGCCGGACTTTCCGATGCGGCTCGCTTCGCCGCACGTTGCAACAGCCAGCTGTATACCAGTGCCGGGCTGGCAGCGATCGACTGCGCCGGCATCGCCACCAACATTGCTGTGTTCGGCAACGTGACGGGGACAGCACCCGCGCGTATCGCCGGCTGGCAGAAGTCCAACGTGAATGTCACCATCGCCGACCCCGCCACCTGTCACAACACGGTGGATAGCAACGGCGTCGTTCTTTACCTCTCGACCACCGCGCAGGTCTGCATCGTGACTGCGTCCGGCACCTACGCCTACAGTGACCGCGACAGCATCGGCATGCTGTCGTTGCTGAACATCGGGCCAATCACGCTCGGGAGTAGCCACCAGGAGCGGTTAATCCGATTTTGATGATGCTGAGGCGTTTCCTAAGATCGGAGGATGGAGCGACGATGGTCGAAATGGCCATCGCGGCGACGCTGCTGCTTACTCTTACCCTCGGCTTCGTCGATTTCGGCTATGCCTTCTATCAATGGAATGCGGCCACCAAGGCCGTTCAGGCCGGGGCGCGGCTGGCGTCCATTTCCGACCCGGTTGCCACGGCGCTTACAACCGCCGCACCGATCTCTTCTCCTGGCGCCCCGGTGGCCGCGGGGGCCTACGGTCCATTCGTCTGCAGCTACACCGGAACCGCCGGCTCCTGCACCAACAGCGGCGCACTCAGCCCCGCGAATTTTAGCCGCATCTTTCGCGGCGACACCGCAAACACCGGTGACGATGCCTGTCCGAACCCAGCGACCGGCCAGCGGCCCGGCATGTGTCACTTCTTTCCGGGTCTGCGGCGCGACAACGTCGTCGTCACCTATACGGCCACCGGCCTCGGCTACCAGACCAGGCTGGGCGGGCCCGTGCCGACAATCACCGTCAGCCTCAAGAACATCAAGTTCCAGTTCTTCTTCCTGGGCGGACTGCTCGGGTTCGGAGATCTCACCATGCCCACCATGCTGAGCACGGTCACGGGCGAAGATTTGAAGAGTACCGCGCCATGAATGCCATCAACACCAAGGTTACGCCGACCAAGCGCAAGCAGGTTGCGCTGTTCTCTTCGGATGCTGATTTCAAGCGCGATGTGGCGACGCGGCTGGATGCGCTGGCGATCTATGATGTCAAGGTTTCCGAGATGGGCGACTTTCTCAAGGGGCCGCCGGCGGATACGCGCCCGGGCATCGTCATCCTCGATCTCGGCAATGGCGAGCTGCTCGGCAGGCCCGGCATCGTCGAGGCGCGCGCGCTGTGGGCCACTGTGCCGCTGATCGCGGTTTCCGACGAGCTGACGTCGGAACGGACGCGCGTGCTGGTGCGCATGAACGCCTCGGACTGGCTGCACAAGCCGCTCGACGGCAAGGAGCTGCTCAACGCGGTGACCTTCCACGATACCGGCAACCAGGGAGCCAAAAGCCGCATCATCACCTTCATCGGCGCCAGCGGCGGCGCGGGCGCCACGACGATGGCGCTGTCGGCGGCCGAATTCCTGGCCTCCAAATCGGCCGAGCGCGCGGCTTCGACCTGCCTGGTCGATCTCGATTTCCAGAGCGCCAATTGCGGCGCCTATCTCAATCTGTTCAACCAGTTCGACCTTGCCGGCATCATCGGCCAGCCGGAGCGGCTCGACGTCGAGCTGATGGATGTCATCAAGCTTTCGCGCCCGTCCGGCCTCACCCTCTATGCGTTCGAGCGGCCGCAGCTGCCGTTCGAGCCGCACGGCAGCGATTTCGTCTTCCGGCTGCTGGATCTCGTCGCCTACCGCTTCGACGACATCGTCATCGACCTGCCCAATCTCGAAACGCCCTGGCACGATTCCGTGCTGTCGACGAGCGACGAGATCTTTATCGTCTTCGAACTCAATGTCGCCTCGCTGCGACAAGGCAAGCGGCTCTACAAGAAGATCCGCGAGCTGCGCGGCAACGCAGTCAACATCACGCTGGTCGCCAACAAGCACAAGCGCAAATGGTTCGGGAACCATTTTTCGCGCAGCGAGCTCGAAAAGATATTCAAGGCGCCGCACATCAAGTCGGTGGCGCTGGACAACGCGCTTCTGACCGACGCGCTGAACAGGGCCATCCCGCCATTGGAAGTGGATGGGCGGGCGCGCTTCAACAAGGACCTGAAGCGGATGTTCAAAGAGCGGCTCGATGACGCTGCCCGATAGACACCGGATCGCGAGATACCGGATCGCTGGGCGGCTGGCCGGCGCCTGCGTGCTCGGCGCGGCGCTGGCGCTGTCCGTCCAGGACTTCGCCGAGGCGCGATCGGTCGAGCGGCCGCCGCTGCCGGCGATGGGGCCCAGCCTGCGCAAGGCCGTTGCCTTCGCAACCACCGAGCAGCCGGGAACGATCATCATCCGCAAGGACGAGAAGGCGCTTTACCTGGTGACCCGCCAGGGCCAGGCGCTGCGCTACCAGATCAGCGTCGGGCGCGACGGGTTCGGCTGGACGGGCGTCGTCAAGGTGGGGGCCAAGACCGAATGGCCGGAATGGCGCCCGCCACAGGACATGCGGGCCCGCCAGCCGGAGCTGCCCAAAATGGTGCCCGCCGGTCCCTACAATCCGCTGGGCGCTAGGGCGCTCTATCTGTCCCGGGACGGGCGAGACACACTCTACCGCATCCACGGCACCAACGATCCTTCAGGGGTCGGCTTCGACGGGACATCGGGCTGTTTTCGGCTTACAAACACGGATGTGATCGATCTTTTCAAGCGCGTCGCGGTCGGCGCAAAGGTGGTGGTCCAATGACGACGATCAGCGAACCGGACATGCCGGCGATCGACGTCGGAAACCATGAACAGCGCGAACAGGACGCCATCGAGAGACCCAGCAAAACCAAGGCGATCGGCATTCTCATCGCCAGCGGGGCCTTGCTGATCACCGCGGTCAACATGGCGGCCGCGATCTATCTCTATCGGGGCATCAGCGATCTGCGTTTCGTCGAGGCGCGGCTGGCGCAGCTTGGGGCGTTCGAGCAGCGGATCGCGGCACGGCTCGACACGGTCAACAACGGCTTCCAGAGCCGGTTCGAGAAGCTGGACAGCCAGCTGCAAGGCAGCTTCAACGAGATCAACGGCAACATTGCCCGGTTGGAACAAAGCCGTCCATCAGCCGGCGACGCCGGCATCTCAAGCGCGGAACCCGGCGTCACCACCAGTACCGTGGCGGAAGCGTCTTCCGACACCGAAGTCGCGGCCGAACCCACTGATGTCGATACGCCACGGCCGCCCAAGAGGAGGATTGCCACCGCGCCGCCTGCCCCGAACCCCGCCTACCAGCGAACGGAAACGCCGGACGGCAAGGTCTATTATCGCAAGATCAATTAGCGAGCGCGGGCGTGGAGGCAGGCGATATCGGCGCCTTCCGGAAGCGCCTGCCGCGTTGATTAGAGATCCCGCTTCAAGGCCATGAGACGCACGGCCAGTACCTCTCCACGCTGTCGGGCTTCGCGAAGGAACGCGACATGACAGTTGGCGCAGGCTGCAAAGCCCAGAGCTAACACCAGGATGTTCCGCCATGAGAAATCAACCATCAGCGAGAATTGGAGGCCTCTGGGTGCTGTGAACGAGGCAATCGTGCTCGCCGTTTCCGAATGGCTGTTGGCGGCGATCATCAGCCCGACGAAAATGAGCGCTAGATGATTGGCAAGGAAGAAGAATGCAGTCGACTTTCTCGTGCGGTACGCCATCCACAAGATGATCGATGCAGCGACCAGGATGGCGGCGTCAACGGCCATCGAACCACCCAGATAAAGATCGACCTGCTGCCAAAGCATCGTCGCCAACGGACGCAGTTCAAGCCATATCCACCATGCGGTGGGGCTGGCCGGATAGGCTCCCAGCAAGAACGTTGCCATGCGCTCCCCTGCCAGGATCGCAAGAATGAGAAACGGGAAGGCAAAAAGCAGAAGCGGCTTGCGTTTCATGTTCCCTCGCCAATCTGCCAGCCAGAATAGACTGCATAGATTGCGCAAGGATTAACGGTTCCACCAAAAATGTCCTGATGGCTGTGAAGGTTGGCCGCGATTGCTTGGCCGTTATAAAACAACCCGGCCCGTCCACCGTTCGAAGAGCCTCGGGGTCTTTTGAACTGGGCGACAAGCCTCAGGTATTGCTCATCGTGAACGGGACGCATGCGGGACCGCCTCTGCGGCTAGTGCCCGCGCGCAAGCAGCCAAACAGCTACCAGCCGGGTGAGTGGACCGGTGATCGCGCTAGCCCAGGTAGTACTGGCGCGCTCTCGGCGGTCTTTGCGTTCTTGACCGATCATGTTTTGGACTTCAGAGCAACCAAGTGGCGTCAATACCCAGCTGTTGAGCTGAGACGATCTTCTCCACATTGGGCTGTTGTCGTCCGCGTAACCAATCGACATATTGAGATAATCCGCCTTCCGGATTAGTCGCCTGGTCTTTATCTCCGCAATCTGTTCATAGTATATCAATGTTTCCCAATAGTGTCGGTACTCGAACTTTTCCCGTTGCGCAGGTGTGCAAGCATTTGCCAGGTCGATGTCATAGGCGTGGTCGAGCTTCCTGATGGTTCGCCGGTACGCCGCAATTTCTAACAAGTCTTTGATTTCTAATTGTATCGTCATATGACCTCCCCGCGCCGAAATAAAACGCTACGACGTCATATGACGTTCGGTCCATTCCACTACTTGGTTAAGCTCACAAGTCAAAAGAACTAGCAGGCTTCTCTGATTGGGGTCGGTGAGGTCAAGCGTTTCCTGTCTTTTTTCCGGACCATGTCGCCCCGCGGGTCACTCGC
>NZ_JAMYOR010000061.1:0-42293 GCF_040319965.1 Mesorhizobium sp. M0830
CGGTCAATCCGAGCCGACCAAGAGACCGATCCTCCCTCAATCAGATGGCCTTCATATATGAATAACTTTCCCCGGACAGTCCTGCCTCGTGGGGGGAGATTGGCAGCGTCACCGGCCGCTAAATACGCCACCTTCACCCTAAGCTGAATTGACCCGGTAAACCTGGCATGCCAAAGGCCCGCAAAGCCTTTCATCTGGAGTAGCCTGATGACCGATCGCATCGAGATCGCCGGATTGCGGATCGCCCGCGAGCTTCATGAGTTCGTAGCCAGGGAAGCGCTGCCCGGCACCGGTATCGAAGCGGAGGCGTTCTGGAACGGGTTTTCAGCCATCGTCCACGATCTGGCGCCGAAGAACCGGGCGCTGCTCGAAAAACGTGACGCCATGCAGGAAAAGCTCGACGGCTGGTATCGCGACAACGGCGCGCCCGTCGACATGGAGGCCTACAAAACCTTCCTCAGGGAGGTCGGCTATCTCCTCCCCGAAGGTCCAGCCTTCAGCGTGTCGACTGGCAATGTCGACCCGGAAATCGCCGTCGTTGCCGGCCCGCAGCTGGTGGTGCCGGTGATGAATGCGCGTTATGCGCTGAACGCCGCCAATGCGCGCTGGGGATCGCTCTACGACGCGCTCTATGGCACCGACGCGATCCCAGAGACGAGCGGCGCCGAGAAGGGCGGCAAATTCAACCCGGCGCGCGGCGCCAAGGTCGTCGCCTGGACAAAGAGCTTTCTCGACGAGGCTGCCCCGCTCACCTCGGGCAAGTGGGCAGGCGTGAATGGCCTGTCGGTGGCCAATGGCGCGCTGAAGCTCGGCGCCGGTGCCGGCTCGACCACGCTGGCCAACCCGAAACAATTCGTCGGCTATCGCGGCGATGCCGCCAATCCAGATGCCGTGCTGCTGGTCAGGAACGGCCTGCACATCGAGATCGTGATCGACCGCAACAACCAGATCGGCCGCACCGATCCGGCGGGGATCGCCGATGTCATCCTGGAATCGGCGCTGACCACCATCCAGGATTGCGAGGATTCGGTCGCGGCGGTGGATGCGCAGGACAAGGTCGTCGTCTACCGCAACTGGCTCGGACTGATGAAGGGCGATCTGGCGGAAGAGATCACCAAGGGCGGCAAGAGTTTTGTCCGCAGGCTCAATCCCGACCGCTCCTACACCGCGCCCACCGGCGGCACGCTGACAGTGCCCGGCCGCTCGCTGATGCTGGTCAGGAATGTCGGCCACCTGATGACCAATCGGGCGATAACGGACCGCGACGGCAACGAGGTGCCGGAAGGCATCATGGATGCGGCGCTGACGGCGCTGATCGCGCTGCACGATGTCGGACCCAATGGCCGCCGCGCCAATTCCCGCGCCGGCTCTATGTATGTGGTGAAGCCCAAGATGCACGGGCCGGAGGAAATCGCCTTCGCCGTCGAGATATTCGACCGTGTCGAAGCCCTGCTCGGCATGACCAAGAACACCATCAAGATGGGCATCATGGACGAGGAGCGGCGCACGACCGTCAACCTCAAGGAAGCGATCCGTGCCGCGAAAGAGCGTGTGGTATTCATCAACACCGGCTTCCTCGACCGCACCGGCGACGAGATCCACACCTCGATGGAAGCCGGTCCGATGATCCGCAAGGGCGACATGAAGCAGGCCGCGTGGATTTCCGCCTACGAGGCCTGGAATGTCGACACCGGCCTCGAATGCGGGTTGGCCGGCCATGCACAGATCGGCAAGGGCATGTGGGCGATGCCTGATTTGATGGCTGCTATGCTGGCCGAGAAGATCGCCCACCCCAAGGCCGGCGCCAACACCGCCTGGGTGCCGTCGCCGACGGCGGCGACGCTGCATGCCACGCACTACCACAAGGTCGATGTCCATGCCGTGCAGGCAGCACTCAAGACCCGGCCCAAGGCCAAGCTCGACGATATCCTGTCGGTGCCGGTCGCGGTGCGGCCGAACTGGTCTTCCGAAGACATCCAGAAGGAGCTCGACAACAACGCGCAAGGCATTCTCGGCTACGTCGTGCGCTGGATCGACCAGGGCGTCGGCTGTTCGAAAGTGCCTGACATCAACGATGTCGGCCTGATGGAAGACCGTGCCACGCTGCGTATTTCGTCACAGCACATTGCCAACTGGCTGCATCACCGTGTGTGCACACAGGACCAGGTGATGGCGACGATGAAGCGCATGGCTGCGATCGTCGATCGCCAGAACGAAGGCGACCCGCTCTACCATCCGATGGCCGCCGACTTCGACACCTCGATCGCCTTCCAGGCCGCCTGCGATCTGGTCTTCAAAGGCCGCGTCCAGCCCAATGGCTACACCGAACCGGTTCTGCACGCGCGCCGGCTGGAGCTGAAGGCGAAGCAGGGCTGAACAGGCACAAGCGGCAGGCCGCTGCCCTGAATCGGGCGGTTGATCTTCGACCTGGGTTTCCGGCCAGCGATAAGGCCTCAGGAGGCTCTGTGGTCCAGGAGCCGAACGACGGGATCGCGACGGTGTTCGGAGTTGGCGCGATCAACGCCTTCTACCGTAATCGCGATCGTTCCATTTTCCACTCTTGCTATCCAGCCTTTTGCTTTCAGGTACCAGAGATGAAATTCCAGGTGTTCTCGCGGGCAGCCTGACAGGCGTTCGAGTTCTACATCTCCGATCCCAGGATTGGTGACGTCGTGCCGGCGCTTCGCGTAAAGCAGCGAGAGCAGTTTGGCCTGGATCACGACATCCCGCTCAATGCCTTTGGTGCTGCTTGCTTCCTCGGTCAATTCACGGCGAAGGCTGGCATTATCCCTGTACGCGATGTCGTATTGAGCGCGCTTTACCGGATCCTTGAGCGTATTGTGCGCCTCTACGATTTCGCTGAAGCGGGTTTCATCGCCAGTCTGTTGATTGTCTGGATGATACCGCATCGCAAAATAGCGAAATATTCGCTCCAGCGTTTCCGAATTGGCGTTCGGGCTAACTTCCAGGATTTCGTAGTAGTCGATGAACATTGCGGACACCCCCAACCCCAATCATATTCGCATTGTCTAAGCTAAGGAACATCCAATGCAACAGCCCAGACCTTAGTCGGGCGCCGATAACGGCCATCCTTCCGGTGAAGCGGCGAGAAAAATGGCCGACGCCCGTCCGGTGGGGGCCGTTGGGTGATGCGGACGCCGGCCAAGCGGACAATCAGGTCCGCCGCACTGCAGACATGGCCGATTTGTAAGGGGCCCGTTATGGCGTGATCGCGGAAGCCGGCGAGGCATCGGCCATCGTGACGAGGCGCGCACCTTGGTCCTGTAAGCTTGCAATTTCGCTAAATTAGTGAAAACTTAACTAGCGGCTGGTCGAGCGGGTGGCAAAACGATGTATTTTCCGCAGTTCCTGGTGGGCATGTCCGCCACCACGATCATGGTGGCGATCTGGGCCTACATTGAAGCCGGATCGGTCTGGGTGGCGTTCGGTTGGGCCATTCTAGCAATGGTCATACTTCAGGTGGGATACGTCGGCCTGCTGGTTCACTTGATATTCAGGCGAGCACCGGAAGTGTCCGACGCCCGTGCGACGCCGGCAGACCCAACGTCACCGTTGATGTGAATGCTCATTCGGCAGGGTCGGCTTGCCGCGCGATCGCATAGCGAGCCTGCCGACGCAGATGCTCCTTGGTTCCACTGTCGAGCGCCCGCCAGTCACAACCGCGGATCGCCGCCTCCATCGCATAGAGCGCGTTGATCGTTATATGCTGTCCGAACCGGAATTTCAGACGGTGATAAGCCTCAATCGCGCCCAGACCGCGCAAATCCTCCTCACAGAGAACATCGATTTCCG
The DNA here is from genome assembly GCF_040319965.1 of Mesorhizobium sp. M0830. Taxonomy (NCBI): domain Bacteria; kingdom Pseudomonadati; phylum Pseudomonadota; class Alphaproteobacteria; order Hyphomicrobiales; family Phyllobacteriaceae; genus Mesorhizobium; species Mesorhizobium sp. M0830. The sequence continues at coordinate 3,814 of NZ_JAMYOR010000061.1, forward strand.
CCAGCATCCGCGCTGTAGCTGGTCCAAGGTTTCTCATATCTTCGATGCGAGTGCTCATGGCTGGGTTCCGGCGCGCTCACAGCGCGCAAGATGGTCCCTATAGGATCTGCCACGTTCTCTGGGAAAGCGGTGCCTCACCTGCCCGTCAAGCCGCCTGCGCCATGCGCTCCGAACTCATGCGGTAGGAAATTGCCTCCGCCAGGTGGATGCGGCCGACGGTTTCGCTGGCGTCGAGATCGGCCAGCGTGCGCGCCACCTTCAGCACCCGGTGATAGGCGCGGGCGGAAAAGGCGAGCTTCTCGCTGGCGTCCTTGAGCAGAGAAAGGCCGGCGGCGTCAGGCATGGCGATCTCCTCGATGACCGAGGGCGAGCAATGCGCGTTGGTGGTGGCGCGGGTGGCGCCGAGCCGTTCGAAGCGCTCGCGCTGGATGGTGCGGGCGCGCGCCACGCGCAGCGCCACCTCGGCGCTTTTCTCCGCCCGGTCGGGCCGGATCAGATCGCTGGCCGACACTGCCGGCACCTCGATCCTGAGATCGATGCGGTCGAGCAGCGGGCCCGAGATGCGCGCCTGGTAGTCGGTGCGGCAACGCTCGCCGCGCAGGCAGCGATAGCCCGGCTCGCCGGCCATGCCGCAGCGGCAAGGGTTCATCGCCGCGACCAGTTGGATGCGCGCTGGATAAGTCACGCGATGATTGGCGCGCGCGATCATGCAGTCGCCGGTCTCGAGCGGCTGGCGCAACGCATCGAGCGTCTGCGGCGTGAATTCGGGAAACTCGTCGAGAAACAGCACACCGTGATGGGCAAGCGACACTTCGCCCGGCCGTGCACGTACGCCACCGCCAACCATCGCCGCCATCGAAGCCGAATGGTGCGGGGCGCGGAATGGCCGCCGGTCGGTTAATTTGCCTTCACCGAGTTCGCCCGCCACCGAGGCGATCATCGAGACCTCAAGCAATTCCTTCGGCGCCAGCGGCGGCAGGATCGACGGCAGCCGCTGCGCCAGCATCGATTTTCCCGACCCGGGCGGGCCGATCATCAAAAGGTTATGACCACCGGCGGCCGCCACTTCCAGCGCCCGCTTGGCGGTCTCCTGGCCCTTGATGTCGGCAAGGTCGGGCAGGTCGCGCGCCGCGGCATGCATGCCGGCTTCCGGCCGCGACAGCACCTGCGTGCCGCGAAAATGATTGGCGATGGCGATCAGGCTGCGCGGCGCCAGAATGTCGATTTCCTTGCCCGCCCAGGCCGCTTCCGGCCCGCAGGCAAACGGGCAGATGAGGCCCTTGCCCTCTGCATTGGCGGCGATGGCCGCTGGCAAGGCACCGGCGACTGCGGCAATCGTGCCATCAAGCGACAATTCGCCAAGCACGACATAGCCGGCCAGCATGTCGCCCGGAATGGCGCCCAATGCCGCCATCAGGCCAAGCGCGATCGGCAGATCGTAATGGCTGCCTTCCTTCGGCAGGTCGGCGGGTGCCAGATTGACCGTGACTTTCTTCGACGGCATCGACAGGCCCGAGGCATGAAGCGCCGCCTGCACCCGCTCTCGACTTTCGGCCACCGCCTTGTCGCCAAGGCCGACGATATGCATGTTGACCTTGCCAGGCGCGATCATCACCTGCACGTCGACCGGCACGGCCTCGATGCCCTGGAAAGCGACCGTGCGAACCCGCGCCACCATTTGCCCACCCCGAATGTGGGCTTGCCCGAGCCCGCGCCATTAGGGCGTTGGAGCCCCTTTGGCGAGACAATCACAATTCCCCGGCCAAATCAAGAACATTACAGGAACGCATGAGCGCGTAGGTTGCAGCCGGACAGAGCTCGGTTGCAATACCAAGTTAAGACGAAATGAAGACGGTTACTTCCGCTTGTCCTCGATCGCGTCCCAGAACAGGCTGGCGATGTCGGCGCCGCCGAAGCGCTGCACTTCGCGCACGCCGGTCGGCGAGGTCACGTTGATCTCGGTCATGTAGTCGCCGATGACATCGATGCCGACGAGGATGAAGCCGCGCTCTTTCAGCGATGGCCCGATGCGGGCGCAGATCTCGCGCTCGCGTTCCGTCAGCTCGGTCTTTTCGGCGCGGCCGCCGACATGCATGTTGGAGCGGGAATCGTGTTCGGCCGGCACCCGGTTGATGGCACCGACCGGTTCGCCGTCGACCAGGATGATGCGCTTGTCGCCCTTGCGCACGTCCTTCAGGTAGCGCTGCACGATATAGGGCTCGCGGAACATCTGGCCGAACATTTCGAGCAGCGAGGCAAGGTTGCGGTCGGCCTCGTGCAGATGGAAGATGCCGGCGCCGCCATTGCCGTAGAGCGGCTTGATGATGATGTCGCCGAACTCCTTGCGGAAGGCGGCCACCTCCAGCGGGTCCTTGGTGATCAGCGTGTCCGGCATCAGGTCGGGAAATTCGGTGACGAAGATCTTTTCCGGGCTGTTGCGCACCCAGGCCGGGTCGTTGACCACCAACGTCTTCGGATGGATTCGCTCGAGGATATGCGTGGTGGTGATGTAGTTCATGTCGAAGGGCGGATCCTGCCTGAGCAGGACCACGTCCATCTCCGACAAATCGGTGCGCACCCTCTCGCCCAGCGAGTAGTGGCTGCCCTTCTCGTCGCGCACCTGCATTTCCTCGATGCGGGCAAACACCTTGCCGTCGCGCAGCGACAGCCGGTCGGGCGTGTAGTGGAACAGCTGGTGGCCGCGCCGCTGCGCTTCCAGCGACAGCGCGAACGAGGTGTCGCCGGCGATCGACACGGTGGAGATGTGGTCCATCTGGACTGCGATTTTCAGCTTCATGGCGGTCTCCGGTGGACTCGGATGGGACGACTGTCTTGCCTGTACAGGCTCACTGTCCGTCTGCCAATCGCGACATTCCAGGATTGGCATAAGCAAGTCGCAAAGCCAGGCCGGCATTGATCTTGCCGGCCATGTGCAGACAAGGCGAGGCGCCGGGTCATCCGGTGGCGGCAAACGACGGGAGATGTGCGCGTGAAAACAACGGCTTGACACGCCCCACGTCGGCCTTCCCGAAGGTGATGCGCTTTACCCGTGAAAAATCCATTTGGCGATACGTTTCCTAAAGGGTTTGCTGCCAGTCTCGCAATAAATTCCGACGACACAAAACAGGGACACCGATGCAAACTTCGTTTGGCACCGGTCAGGCAAACAGGGAGAGCACGGATCTGGCGTTCACAGATCCGTTGACCGGGCTTGGCAACCATCGCCGCTTCTTCGACAAGGTCGATCGCCTGATAAGCGACCGTGCCGACGATCCCGCGCCCTTTACCGTCGGCATTCTCGATCTCGACGGCTTCAAGCCGATCAACGACCTGTTCGGCCACAAGGCCGGTGACGACATCCTGATCCAGGTCGCGATGCGGCTGCGCGCCTCGATGGACGGCTACTCCACGGTCTGCCGCATCGGCGCCGACGAATTCGCCTTTCTCTATCCGATGGTGTTCAGCGAGGAGGCGGCGGCTGAAAAGTCGCGCATGCTGATCGAGATACTGTCGGCGCCCTACGATGTCGGCGAGCGCACCGCCAGGCTCTCGGCCTCGGTCGGCTGCTCGCTGTTTTCTTCGGGCGACGAGACCACCGAGATCCTCATCAACAAGGCGGAGACGGCGCTCTACCACGCCAAGCGATCCGGACGCGGCCGCGTCGTCGTCTACACCCGCGAGATGGAAGAAGCGGCCAAGCGCGTCACCCGTATCGAACAGGCGCTGCGCCGCGCTGTCTCGGCCGGCGAGGTGGAACCGCATTTCCAGCCCATCGTCGATCTCAACACGCGCCGCACCATCGGCTTCGAGACGCTGGCGCGCTGGACCGATCGCGACCTGGGCTCCGTGCCGCCAACCGTCTTCATCCCCATCGCCGAGGAGCGCGGCATCATCGGCCCGCTGTCGCAGCTGGTGCTGCGCAAGGCGACCGAGGCGGCCCGGAGCTGGCCGAAGGACCTGTTCCTGTCGTTCAACCTGTCGCCCTCGCAGCTCGTCGACCAGAACACCGGCCTGCATATATTGGCGATCCTCGAGAGAACCGGCTTCGATCCGCGCCGGCTGGAAATCGAGATCACCGAGACCGGCCTGATGAACGATCCTGCCTCGGCCGCGCAGATCGTCGAGGACCTGCGCCGCGTCGGTATCCGCGTCTCGCTCGACGATTTCGGCACCGGCCAGTCCTCGCTCGGCCGCTTGCGCGAATTCCATTTCGACAAGCTCAAGATCGACCGCGCCTTCGTCTCGTCCATTCTCGACGATCGCCCGTCCGAACACATCATCCGCGCCATCCTCGCCATGTGCGAGGGGCTCGGCATGGACGTCGTCGCCGAAGGCATCGAGCAGGAAGCGCAGGCCGATCGCCTGGTCCAGTTCGGCTGCGCCGGCGGCCAGGGCTATCTTTTCGGCAAGCCGGTCGATGCCGACGCCACGCTCGGCTATCTCCGCGATTCCTTCCGCGGCGCTCTGCGCGCCAAGGCGATCTGACCGGCAATCTCCAAGCCATCCGCAATCCGGTGCGGCGCATTGTCGTTTTGTCTGACATTAGCCCAAAAATCCGACCGTTCGCCCTTGCCCGCGCAACTTGCGTGGCTAGGATGCGCGCCGGTCTGGCTTCAGCGCCGCGCGTCCTTCAGGACGCGTAGCATTTTGTATTTGCGCATGATCCCTTTCCGAAAATCGATCTGATTTTCGGGGTCATGCGCTCGGAGAGAAAAGATATGATGCCATCGGCGAATTTTGCCGACCTGGAAGGCGCTTCGGTGCTGATCACCGGCGGCGGCTCGGGAATTGGCGCGGCACTGACCGAGGGGTTTGTACGCCAGGGCGCCAATGTCGCCTTCATCGATATCGCCGATGGTCCAAGCACGCTCCTTGCCGACCGCATCGAGAAAGAGTCCGGCCGGCGGCCGCTGTATCTCAAGACCGATCTGCGCGACGTCGAGGCCCTGCGGGCGTCGGCTACCAGGGCGGCAGAGGCGCATGGCGACGTCACCGTACTGGTCAACAATGCCGCATGGGACGAACGCCACGCCGTCGAGGACGTGACGGTCGATTTCTGGGACAACAACCAGGCGATCAATCTGCGGCCGCATTTCTTCACCGCGCAAGCGGTGGCGCCGGGCATGAAGCGTGCCGGCGGCGGCTCGATCATCAACTTCACCTCGACATCCTATCTGATCAACCATCCCGACATGCCGTCCTACACGGCCGCCAAGGCCGGCATTCTCGGCCTCACCAAGGGCTTGGCCGGCAAGCTCGGCGTCGACGGCATCCGCGTCAACGCCATTGCGCCGGGCTGGGTGATCACCGAGCGGCAGAAGGAGCTCTGGGTAACCGAACAGGCGCTCGCCGCCCATGTCGCCAAGCAGTGCATCAAGCAGGTGATGCAGCCGGACGACATCGTCGGCACGGTGCTGTTCCTGGCCTCGGACGCGTCGCGCATGCTGACCGCGCAGATGCTGATCGTCGATGGAGGTTTCCTGTGAGCCCAGCCAGCAACGCACCGGCGGTAGCTGCCGTCGACTGGGGCACGACCCGCATGCGGGTCTGGCTGATCGACGGGCAAGGCAAGGTGCTTGCCGAACGCCGCGGCGACGATGGCCTGATCACCGCCCAGCAAAAGGGCTTTTCGACCATCCTTGAAGGGCATCTGGCGGCGATGGGAGCATCGGAACCCCTGCCCGTGATCATCTGCGGGATGGCCGGCTCCCGCCAGGGCTGGCTGGAAGCATCGTATGTGACGGTGCCGGCGCCGCTCGATGCCATCCTTGCAGGTGCCGCCAGCGTACCTGACCAAAGCCGCGACATCCGCATCGTTCCGGGCCTTGCCCAGCGTCTGGCCGATGCACCCGACGTCATGCGCGGCGAGGAAACGCAGCTTGCCGGTGCCGGCCTGCCGGCCAAGGGGCGCCAACTGGTCTGTATGCCCGGAACCCATTCGAAATGGGTGCTGGTCGAGGACGGCGCTGTCACCGGTTTTGGCACCTGGCCGACCGGCGAACTGTTTTCCGTGCTTGCCGCGCACTCGATCCTGCGCCATTCGCTTGGCGAACATCCGAAGCCCGTCACGGCAGACAATCCGTTCTTCCGCCGCTGGTGCGAAACCGCATTGGCCGAAGGCGGCGATGTCACCTCGAGGCTGTTTTCCATCCGCGCCGCCGGCCTGCTTCAGGACCTGAAAGCCGACGATGCCGCAGCCTGCCTGTCCGGGCTGTTGATCGGTGGCGAGATCGCCTCGGCCAGCCGTCGTCACGGTGCCGGCGCGGAGCCCGTCGTGCTGGTGGCATCCGGCGCGCTTGCCGCGCTTTACAGTGAGGCGCTCGGCCTCGCCGGGCTTGCAGTCCGGGTCGTCGATGCCGACGAAGCGGTGCGTACCGGTCTCGTCGAGGCGGCGCGCGAAAACGGCATGATCGCCAGAATTGGAGCAGCCTCATGAGCCAGACCGCACCTTTTCCCAAGCTCAAGCGCGGCTTGGTCGCCATCCTGCGTGGGCTGAAACCGACTGAGGCGATCGCCATCGGCCAGGCATTGTTCGACGCCGGCATCGAGGCGATCGAAGTACCGCTCAATTCACCGGAGCCGTTTTCCTCGATCGCCGGGATCGTCGAAGCGCTTCCGAAAACGGCCCTGGTCGGCGCCGGCACGGTGCTGACGCCAGCCGATGTCGACAGCTTGCACAAGGCTGGTGGGAGGCTGCTAGTCAGCCCCAACATCGATGCCGAGGTGATGGCGCGCGCCATGAGCTACGGCATGGTCACCATGCCCGGCGTGTTCACGCCGACCGAAGCCTTCCAGGCGATCCGGCTCGGTGCTTCGGCGCTGAAGTTCTTCCCCGCGAGCGTGCTGGGTGCTGCCGGTATTTCGGCGATGCGCGCGGTGTTGCCTGCGCAAACGGTGGTCGGCGCAGTTGGCGGCGTCTCTGAGAAAGATTTTGCCGGCTACAAGGCGGCGGGCGTGACGGCCTTCGGGTTGGGCTCCAGCCTGTACAAGCCGGGCATGAGTGTCGACGACGTGGCCGCGCGGGCTCAGGCGGCGGTGACGGCCTGGGATGCAGCATTCGGCGGAGACGCGTGATGGCCGAGGTTTCGGTTTTGTCCAATCATATCTGCCAGCTCGGCGAAGGGCCGAGCTATGATCCCGCCACCGATGCGCTGTTCTGGTTCGACATCGTCAACGGCCTTTTGCTGGAGCAAGGCGTCGCCTCCGGCGCGCTCAAGATCCACGAGCTTGGCCAGATGGCGAGCGCAATCGCCGTCATTGATGACAAGCGCCAGCTGATCGCCACCGAGACCGGCCTTTTTGTTCGCGACGTGGGGACAGGCGCGCTGACGCTGCACACAGCGGTCGAGGCCGACAATCCGCTCACGCGCTCCAACGATTCGCGTGTCCATCCCTGCGGCGCCTTCTGGGTCGGCACGATGGCCAAGGACGAGAGCAAGGGCGCTGGCTCGATCTACTGGTTTTTCAAGGGTGAGCTGCGCAAGCTGTTTTCCGACATCACCGTCTCCAATTCGATCTGCTTTTCCGAAGATGGCGCGCTTGCCTACTACACCGACACCGCGACCGGCCTGCTGATGCGCGTCGCCTGCGACCCAACCACCGGCCTGCCCGCCGGCGAGCCGAAAATCTTCGTCGATCATCGCTCCTCCAAGGGTTATGTCGACGGCTCGGTGGTCGACCGCGACGGCGTGCTTTGGAACGCCGTCTGGGGCGGCAAGGTGGTCAAGGCCTATTCGCCTGAAGGCGCGCTGCTGCGCGAAATCCCGATGCCGGTGACGCAGCCATCCTGCCCGGCCTTCGTCGGCAAGAACGCCGACCGGCTGGCGGTGACTTCCGCCTGGAAGGGTAAGGACGATAAGCAGCGCCAGCTCGATCCGCAGGCAGGCATGACCTTCCTGCTCGACATCCCCGTCAACGGCCGCTTCGAGCCGCGCGTGGTGATCGCCTGAACTGGCATTCTGCGGTCGGCCCGTGTGCTGTCGTGCAGGCGCCCGCGCCGTGTCGGTTTCGCGAGAGCCGATTGCCTTCACCGTGCGATGGTAGGCGATCGCACCGCCGGGAAGCGTTGATCTCATGCCGAGCCGCAAGCCAAGACTGATCCTCGTCCATGAGTCGGAAAAGGCCTGCTTCGATCGTCTGGTCGCCGACGGTCACGCACCGGAGCGTGCCACCGAAATCGCGTCCTATCTGGCGCAGTCGACCGATCTCGCCCCTGAATTCGAAGCACTCGGCCGCGCCTGCCAGGCACGCGGCCTGTCGTTCGCGCCGGTGGCGCTCGATGAGGCCGCAGGCGTGCTCGCCGGCGAGGATCCTGGCACGACGCTGGTCTGGACGCTGACCGATGGCATCGCCTATTTCCGGGGCGGCGCCGCACCCGCTCTGGCGAGACTTGGCGGGTTCAAGACGATCGGCGCTGACGACGCGCTGTTCGCACTTTGCCAGGACAAGTTCCGCTCCGGCGCCGTGCTTGGCGCGCTCGGCCTGCCGGCGCCGCAGGCCGGGCTTGCACGGAACGGCAGATGGCTGGTCGAGCCGCCGGCGTCTGCCGCCGGCTGGTTCGTCAAGCCCAACCGGCTCGGCGCCAAGATCGGCATCTGGCCGGATTCGCGCTGCAGCGACCTCGGCCACGCACTGGAGCTCAGCCGGCGTGTGTTCGCCGCCTATCGCGATGACGTCGTGGTCCAGCCCTATGTCGCCGGCCGCAATGTGCGCGCCAGTTTCCTCGGCCTGGTGGCGGGCGCCGGCGTCGAAGCGCTTGGCGTCGCCTTTGTCGATTCGGGCGCCGATTTCCAGACGATGGCCGACAGTCTGGCGCTTTACGGCGACACCGGCGAGGCGGCGAAAGCGGCGGGACATTATGCCGAACCGGAACTCATTGCGGTTGCCGACACCCAGCCGGTCGCCGACGCCAGGATCCGCGCGATCGCCGAGCGGTTGATAAGCGGGGTCGGCCTGCGCGACGTGTTTTCCATCGATCTCAGGGTCGAGGCCGACGACACCGTCCACGTCATCGAGTTCGAGGTCTGCCCCGGCCTGCCTTGCTTCGATTTCCGCGCCTATTGCCGCCAGCAATGGGACCTCGAACTCGTCGACGCCATGGCCGAAACCGCGGCAAGCCGGCTGATCGCCTAGTTCGGGTCGAATCTTGGAATTCGGTCGTTCGGATACTCAGCCTGAACCCCTACGGCATTCGCTCGAACGTTTGCAAAGACGGATCCATCCTGTCCCAGTCATGGCCGCGGATCGTGTAGGTGACCACCTGCGGATCGAACTGGCCAGGGTCGTCAAGGCTGGTGGCGCTGATCGCTATAAGCTCCGGCATGGCGACGAATGTCAGGTAGACCGGCGTCCCGCAGGTTGGGCAGAAGGCGTGGATCTTTTCATTGCCGCTGGCGGCCGCCACCCGCCAAGTGCTCGCTTCGCCGGTGATTGCCATATCGGCGCGCCGGCCGAAGGTCAGATAGGAGCCGTGGCCGGTGCCGCTGCGCTTCTGGCAATCGATGCACTGGCAGTGATTCTGGAAGATCGGCTCGCCGCTGGTTTCATAGCGGATCGCGCCGCATGCACAGCCGCCGGTATAGCGCTTGGCCATTGTCTTTCTCCACTGGCTTTGGTTCTGCGTAATATCGAACGGCATCAGGCCGATTTCGGCTTGGCGGAAATGTCGATGCCGCTGCCGGTTTCGAGGAAGGATTTCAGGCTGGACAGCACAGCCGGCCACCCTTGGCTGATGCCTTTCGCCATGCCGCTGCCGGCTTCGAGTTCGTCATGGGTGACGGTCAGCCGCACCATGGTGTCGTATTCCTCGATACCGAACGTCACCCGGCTGTAATTCGACGGATCGTCGGCCTGCGATGCGTTCGCCCAGGTGATGACGAGACGGGTCGGCGGCGAGATTTCGACGACCTTGCCGACGAGTTCGAGGGTCCGTTCGTCATTGGCGCGGATATGTTCCCATTTTGAACCGGCCTTCCAGTCGGAGACATTCTCGTGGCCCCAGTAGCGCCTTGCGATCTCGGGCTTGATTATGGCGTCGAACACCTTCTGCGGTGTCGAACGGATGTAGGTCACATAGACAAAGCTGGTCGTCTCTCTCGTCATTGGTCGTCTCCTTCGAGTTCTTGTTTCAGGTCGTGCAGCAGGCTGAGCCGCTGCCGTTCGAATTTCCGCACCCAGCGCTCATAGACTTCGTGCAGCGGCACCGGGTTGATGAAATGCAGCTTTTCGCGGCCGCGCTTGACCGTGCTCACCAGATTGGCCGCCTCCAGCAGGTCGAGGTGCTGGGTGGCGGATTGCCGTGCCATGTCCAGGTGTTCGCAAAGCTGACCGAGCGTCTGCCCATTCTGCTCGCACAGAAGGTCAAGCAGCCTCCTGCGGGTCGGGTCGCCCAGCGCTTTGAAAACCTTGTCGGCGTCCATCGACCTCACTCTGTGGTGAGACAGCAATATGCAGGTGAATACCTGCATGTCAACTGGCAATTATCCGGGCTCGCAAGATTGGATGCGGCTATTCGGACTCGGACGTTGATTGCGCGATGGGCCGCACCGGCCATGTACTGATGTCGGAGCCCTGCTTAGCGGCGCCAAACTGCGGACGTGAACCTGCAGAAGTCCTGCTATTAGCGCTGCAGCGGGGATTTGACAGGATGCCTATCGACGGCCGAGATTTCATCGTTCGTTGGTGGACCATCATAAGCATTCGAGATTGGCCGAAGCCTCCCAACTTCGTCATCCTCGGGTCTGCGCTGCGTCGCTACGCTCCTTGCTTCGCCCGTGGATGACCAAGGCGTTGAGCGTTTGCGCCAGTCGCCAAGGTATGCAGTCCGTCACACCCGCGATTCGTCAAAACTGCTCCAGGCGGATTTTAGGCGCCCTCGACCAGCACGATTTCGCCGTCGGCGACCTTTTGGCGGATGGCGACGGCGCGCTGGTATTCCGGCGAGTGGTAGCAATCATGTGCGGCGGCGAGCGATTCGAACTCGATGATGACGTTGCGCGCGCGGCCCGGCCCTTCGGCCTTTTCGTGCTGGCCGCCCCGCGCCAGGAATTTCGCGCCGAAGCGCTCGAAGGCAGGCTTGGCGGCGGCGACATAGTCCTTGTAGCCTTCGGCGTCGCGCACATCGACGCGGGCGATCCAATATCCCTTGGGCATTTGTTGTCTCCGAAGTCGTTCTTTTGGACTATGCCGAGCGCATTTCGTCAAGGATAGCTTCGGCCGCTGCGCGCCGGTCGCTTGCCGCGACGATTGGCCGGCCGACGACGAGGTGGCTGGCGCCGTTGCGGATTGCCTGTCCCGGTGTCACCACGCGCTTCTGGTCGCCATGGTCGCTGCCCGCGGGCCGGATGCCGGGCGTCACCACCGCCATGTCGGGCCCGACGATGCGGCGCACCGCCTCGGCCTCCGCCGCCGAGCAGACGATGCCGCCCATGCCGGCATGCAGCGCCTGTTCCGAGCGCCGCAGCACCAGCGTATGCGGGTCGTATTCATAGCCCGCGTCGATCATGTCCTGCTCGTCCATCGAGGTCAGCACGCTGACGGCAAGCAGGCAAAGGTCGCTGTCGCGCGCTGCTTCCACCGCCGCCCCCATCGCCTTGGGATAGGCATGGATGGTCAGCATGGTCATGCCCATCTTAACGATGTTCTCGACGCCCTTGGCCACCGTGTGGTCGATGTCGAGCAGCTTCATATCGAGGAAGACCCTGGTTCCGCCGCTGGCCAGCTCCCTGGCGAAGTCGAGCCCGCCGGCGAAGGCGAGCTGGTAGCCGATCTTGTAGAACGAGACGACACCGTCGAGTTCGCGTACCGCCTGCTCGGCTTCCTTCACGGTGGGGACATCGAGACCGACGATCAGCCGGTCCTGCATCGTCGTGGCGATCATGCCTCGATCCGGGTGGACAGCATGCGCGAGGTTTCGATCAGCGTGCGGCATAGATGCTCCATCGATTTATGCAGTCTTTCGTCACGGAAATGGCCATCCTCGTCGAAGGCGCTGCCGCCCTCGGGCACCGAGCATTCCGGCGTCACCACCTCCATCTGGCAACGCACCAGCACGGCGCGCAGATGGTTGATGCAGCGGATGCCGGCAAAGTGTCCTTTGGAGGACGAGCAGAGGCCGGCAACTTTGCCGGCCAGCGGCCTCACCGGCCGGCCACCGTCCCTGCGCACCCTGCTCACCCAGTCGATCGTGTTCTTGAGCAGCGGCGGGATTGAGCCGTTGTATTCCGGCGTGGCGATCAGCAGACCGTCATGGGAAAAGATGAGACGGCCGAGTTTGCCAGCGTTTTCGGGAACGCCCTTTTCCTTTTCCAGATCCTCGTCGAGGATCGGCAGGGGATAGTCTGCGAGCGAGATGCGGGTCACCTCGGCGCCTTGCATGGCGAGTTCCTTTTGCGCCACGTCGGCTGTCCTGCCGCTATAAGCGCCGCTGCGCACCGAGCCGGCGAAGACGAGGATTTTCGGGATCACTGCCATTGGCCACCCTTGTTCCCGGACAGGTACAGCCAAGGACGGCTCAAATCAACGCATCGGCCCCAAAATCGAAACTGGCGGGTCAATCGGCCCTTCATTCGACTTTGCGTTTGGGGGCGACTTCCTCTGCCCCCTTGAACGCATCCGGGAGAGATCGTGGAGCCGGATACCAAACTTCACTCTGTGGGAAATCGTTCGGATTGATGGACCGGTCTGGTTCGGTCAACCCGGTGTCGACCGCTCCTAGAAAATAGTCATACCTGCCAACATCAATCATGACATCGGACAGCTCGCGCAATCGTGCGGAGCGGGCCTCATCTATCGGGTAGTAGCCTCCGCAAAGAGACGGATCATCAACAAGCAGAACCGGACGCATGTCTTCTTCACTGAAGTCGTTCAGGAAGATGCGGCCTGCCAGCTTTTCATCTTTCTTGTCGAACCACTCCAACTCCCATGTCACCGTTGCGCCATTCCAGATCACCCACATCTTGTTCTCTCTCAGCGGCGGACGAACTGAACCCTAATGGGCTCCGCGCCGGTAGATCCACAGCTGCGTCGGCGGGATGTTGCGGATGACGAAATGGAAATGCTCGACGCTGTAGTCGCCACGGCCGGGCGGGATCGGCGACATCGGGCCATAGGTCAGCTGCACGATCGGCCGTCCGGCCGGGATGCGGTCGAGCAGGCTCTCGATATAGGCGATGCGCTGGGCGACCGGAAAGTTGAGCAACGGCACACCGGAAACGACGGAATCAAAGATCATTCCGCTTTTCTCGCCAAGCGTGGCGTTGAGGTTGAAGGCATCGCCCTCGATGACGTTGACGCCGGGATAGAGCCGCCGCAAATGGCGCACGAAATCGGTGGAATATTCGACCGCGTAGAGATTTTCGGGCCGCACGCCCTGGGCCAAGATAGCCCGGGTGATGACGCCGGTGCCGGGACCGACTTCCAGTACCGGAAGGCCGGATTTCGGATTGACGATCGAGGCCATCTTGCGGGCGGTGATCGAACTGGTCGGCACGATCGAGCCGACCGTCTTCGGCTTATCGATCCAGCCCTTGAAGAATTTGAGCTCGTCGTCGAACTTTTCGGCAAGCGCCTTGCGCAGTCCGGGACGTGTCATGCAAGCTCTCCTCAGCGCTCCCCTTCAAGGTACTTAACACTTGAGCGGCGCAAGGCAAGGCGCGGTCAGGCGCATGTCGTGGATAAGATAATTTTCGTCGCGTCTCAAAACAACGCGCGGGTCACGGATTTTCGCGGCCCAAACCGGCTTCCGCCGCTGGGCGATTTGCATCAATGCTCGCCAAAGGATTCGAAGAAATCCTTCATACGGGCGAAAAAGCCGCTCGATTGGGGCGAATTGTCCTGCGAGGAGAGCTGCTCGAACTCCTCCAGCAGCTCGCGCTGGCGGCGGGTCAGGTTCTGCGGCGTCTCGACCGCGGTCTGGATGTAGAGGTCGCCGACATTGGGCTGGCGCAGCACCGGCATGCCCTTGCCCTTGAGGCGGAACTGGCGTCCGTTCTGGGTGCCTTCCGGCACCTTCACCTTGGTCTGCGTGCCATCCAGCGTCGTCACCTCGAACGAACCGCCAAGGGCGGCCGTCGTCATCGAGATCGGCACCTTGCAATAAAGATCGGCGCCGTCGCGCTGGAAGAACTCGTGCGGCTTGACCGCCAGGAAGATATAGAGGTCGCCCGACGGCCCGCCGCGCAGGCCTGCCTCGCCTTCATTGGCAAGCCGGATGCGGGTGCCGTCCTCGATGCCGGCCGGGATGTTGACCGATAGCGAACGCTCCTCGGTGACCCGGCCCTGCCCGGCGCATTTCGGGCATGGGTCCTTGATCGTCTGGCCGCGCCCCTGGCATTGCGGGCAGGTGCGCTCGATCGAAAAGAAGCCTTGCGTGGCGCGCACCTTGCCGTGGCCGTTGCACATCGAGCAGGTGACGGGCTGGGTGCCGGGCTTGGCGCCGCTGCCAGAGCATTCCGAGCAGGAGATCGAAGCCGGCACGCGGATCTGGGCGGTCTTGCCGGCGAAAGCCTCTTCCAGCGAGATTTCCATGTTGTAGCGCAGGTCGGCGCCGCGCTCGCGCCCGCCCGACGAGCGACGCTGGCGCCCGCCCATCATGTCGCCAAAAATATCCTCGAAAATGTCGGCGAAGCCGCCGGCGCCGAAGCCTTGCGCGCCGCCATTCATGCCGCCCTGCTCGAAGGCCGCATGGCCGAAGCGGTCATAGGCCGCCCGCTTCTGCGGGTCCTTCAGCGTCTCGTAGGCTTCGTTGATTTCCTTGAACTTGTGCTCGCAGGAATGATCGCCGGGGTTGCGGTCGGGATGGAACTGCATGGCGAGCTTGCGGAAAGCGCTCTTGAGCTCCTTCTCGTCGGCGCCTTTCTGGACGCCCAGCGTTTCGTAGAAATCAGCTTTCATTTTTTCCCGCTGTCCGGATGCTCAACGTCTTCAAGCATTGTTGCGTCTCTTGCCGGCACTGACGCTTCGATTTAGGTGCGATGGAACCGCGATGCCAGTGTCGACGCGGGTTTGGCCGCTTTTTTTCGGCGGGACCCGCTGTTTTTGTGCAAAGGTTGCAAAAAAGCCCGGCTTTGCGCCGGGCTTTTCGCTCTATTTTGCCGTCAAACGGCTCAGGCGGACTTCTTCTTGTCGTCGTCCTCGTCGATTTCCTCGAAATCGGCATCGACCACGTCACTGTCCTTGGCGGCGTCCGCCTTGGCGTCGGCTTCCGCCGCTTCCTTCTGCGACGCCTCGTACATGGCCTGGCCAAGCTTCATCGAAGCCTCGGCAAGCGCCTGCGACTTGGCTTCGATATCGGCCGCGTCGTCGCCCTCCGTGGCGGTCTTCAGCGCCGCGATGGCGTCGGAGATCGCCGTGCGGTCGGCTTCCGAGACCTTGTCGCCATATTCCTTCAGCGACTTCTCGGACGAATGCAGCAGCGCTTCGGCCTGGTTGCGGGCTTCGACCAGAGCACGCCGCTTCTTGTCGGTCTCGGCGTTGGCCTCGGCGTCCTTGACCATCTTCTCGATGTCTGCGTCCGAAAGACCACCCGATGCCTGGATGCGGATCTGGTGCTCCTTGCCGGTGCCCTTGTCCTTGGCCGAGACGTTGACGATGCCGTTGGCGTCGATGTCGAAAGTGACCTCGATCTGCGGCACGCCGCGCGGCGCCGGCGGGATGCCGACCAGGTCGAACTGGCCGAGCGCCTTGTTGTCGGCGGCCATTTCGCGCTCACCCTGGAAGACGCGGATGGTCACGGCCGATTGACTGTCCTCGGCCGTCGAGAACACCTGGCTCTTCTTGGTCGGGATCGTCGTGTTGCGCTCGATCAGACGGGTGAACACGCCACCCAGCGTCTCGATGCCGAGCGACAGCGGCGTCACGTCAAGCAAAAGCACGTCCTTGACGTCGCCCTGCAGCACGCCTGCCTGGATGGCGGCGCCCAGAGCGACGACCTCATCCGGGTTGACGCCCTTGTGCGGCTCCTTGCCGAAGAACTGCTTCACGATCTCCTGGATCTTGGGCATGCGGGTCATGCCGCCGACCAGAACGACCTCGTCGATCTCGCCGGCCTTCAGACCGGCATCCTTGAGCGCTGCCTTGCACGGGGCAATCGTGCGCTGGACCAGGTCATCGACCAGCTGCTCGAACTTGGCGCGCGTCAGCTTCAGCGTCAGGTGCTTCGGCCCGGTCGCGTCGGCGGTGATGAAGGGCAGGTTGATTTCGGTCTGCGTTGTCGACGACAGCTCGATCTTGGCCTTTTCAGCCGCCTCCTTGAGGCGCTGCAGGGCGAGCTTGTCGTTTTTCAGGTCGATGCCCTGTTCCTTCTTGAACTCAGTCGCCAGGTACTCGACCAGGCGCATGTCGAAATCCTCGCCGCCCAGGAAGGTGTCGCCATTGGTCGACTTGACCTCGAACACGCCGTCACCGATTTCGAGCACCGAAATGTCGAACGTGCCGCCGCCAAGGTCATAGACGGCAATGGTCTTGCCTTCCTTCTTGTCGAGGCCATAGGCAAGTGCCGCAGCCGTCGGCTCATTGATGATGCGCAGCACTTCGAGGCCGGCGATCTTGCCGGCGTCCTTGGTTGCCTGGCGCTGGGCGTCGTTGAAATAGGCTGGAACGGTGATGACCGCCTTCTCGACCTTCTCGCCGAGATAGGCTTCCGCCGTTTCCTTCATCTTCTGCAGGATCATGGCCGAAATCTGCGAGGGCGACTGCTTCTTGCCGCCGGCCTCGACCCAGGCATCGCCATTGTCGCCCTTGATGATCTTGTAAGGGACAAGCTTCTTGTCCTTTTCCGTCACCGGATCGTCATAGCGGCGACCGATCAGGCGCTTGACCGCGAAGATGGTGTTTTCAGGATTGGTGACCGCCTGGCGCTTGGCCGGCTGGCCGACGAGACGTTCGTCGTCGCCGCTGATGGCGACGATGGAAGGCGTCGTGCGCGCCCCTTCCGCATTCTCGATTACCTTAGGCTCTTTGCCATCCATGATGGCGATACAGGAATTGGTGGTGCCAAGATCGATACCGATTACTTTTGCCATTTTTCTAGTCTCTCCGCTAAGCAGGCTCTCAGGACCCGTACAGGCATTCCGACGAAAGCCCCTGTTCACAAGAAATTCCGTTCCGGCAACCGGCATTCCGGCACCGAACGGCTTGGCGCGTATATAAGAACAGGCTGCAGCGCGCGCAAGCATTCTGCGCAACGCTTCCATGAACCTTTCCACTTCCGCCTGCGACTGATCTCCAGGTGCCGCATGGTGCGGCCCGGAAAGGAAGCCCCATGACCAATAACCCAGAGGCACCACGGTCTCCGGGAACAACAGGAGCTCGGCGCGACCACCGCCTTCGGGATGGGGTCGATGCGCTGGGTTCTCCGCTGGTTCCGTTGACCCTGCGTAAGAGCAGGCGTATCGTGACAATGAGGAAAGCAGACAATTCGATCAGGGAAAAACGAGCCGGACCGCCGCGCCTTGCCCTGATTTGCGCGGCCCAACCGGACATTTCTCCCGTCGACTACGGGGGGAATGTCATGTCTCGCATCCGCGGCTCGCTCGTGTCGTCTCTCGATGGACATTTGCGCAGTATCGCGCACGCAAGCGGCGGATTGCTGACGCTGGCGCTCAGCGCCGGTCTGTGGCTGGGCGCCGCCCAGGCGCAGGAAACCCAGATCATCTATCCCGGTTCCATGGCAGTGACCGGATTTTCCGGCACCATCATTCCCAATCTCGACGAGGGCCTGCCTCCCGGCGTCGATCCGGTCGACGAAACCTTCATCGACGCCACGCGCGCCACCTTGCGCGTGTTCGACGTCTCGCATCTGGGCGGGCCAGCCGCCGGCCAGCTCGTCAACACGCCGCCGCCTTTCGAGGTGACGGCAGAGCAGATCGGCCAGGTGTTCGGCGTCACCTATGACGACGGCGTGCGCGACGGCGTTCCATCAGGCATTCCAAACCTCTATGCCGCCGCCACCTCGCTGCACGGCATCCGCATCGTCACGCCCGATACCGACGATGATGGCAGGCCGGAGAGGCAGCGCCGCGGCGCGGCCGGCGCCACCTTCATGGATGGCCAGTTCGGCACCGAAAACGCCGGCGGGCCGGGCACCATCTGGAAGATCGACGGCATCACCGGCCAGGTCTCCAAGTTTGCCGACATCGACACCAACAGCGGTCCCGGCATCGGCAATCTTACCTTCGATCCCAGCCATCGCCAGTTCTTCGCTTCCGATCTCGATACCGGATTGATCCACCGCATCGATGCCGCCGGCACGCTGATCGACAGCTTTGACCATGGCGTTGCCGGGCGTCCGACGCATGGGCTGGCTCCGGTCGCCGACGATGGCTCGGTATTGGACATACAGGGCGCGGCCTTTGACAGCGAAGATCCCGACAGCTGGGGCTACACGCAGGACGAGCGCCGCATCTGGGCCGTTTCCTCTCATGGCGGCCGGCTCTACTATTCGGTCGGCGAAAAGTCGGAAATCTGGTCGGTGGGCATTGCCCGCGACGGCACTTTTGCTGGCGATCCGCGCTGGGAACTGACGGTCAAGGCCGACAAGGACTACGCCGTCACCGACATCGCCTTCGACAACAGCGGCTTCATGTACCTGGCCCAGCGCGGCCCGGTCGAGAACCGCTACGACTACAGCCAGTTCGCCGATTCCGGCAAGGGCGAGGTCATTCGCTACTTCAGAGAGAACCCGGATGATCCGGAAACGGAATCGGTCTGGGTCGAAACGCCGCAGGAATACGCGGTCGGTTTCCCGCAGGGCAACAGGCAGTCGGCCGGCGGTCTCGACCTGCAATATGGCTATGACGCCGACGGCAATCTCGACACCTCGGTCTGCACGCAAACGCTGGTCAACACCGGCGACAAATTGCGCGACAATCCGGCTCTCGCCGAGCAGCTCGCCGCCGGCGGGCCGTTCGCCGTGCATGGCGTGCAGATCACGCCCAAGGAGCTGGTCAAGCCGGCCAACGTGCCGCCCTTCGGCTCCTGGTTCGTCGACTTCGACAGCTATTTCGATGACCCGGAGGTCGAGGGCCATGTCGGCGACGTCGCCGTTTGGCATCCCTGCGAAGGCCGTGCCGGCTATTATGAGGAAATCCCGGGCGGTTATCTGCCGCCCTTCTATCCGCCGGACTTCCCACCGCCCGGCAATCTGCCTCCATGTCTCGATGTCGACGACGTCCAGTACTACTGCACGCCCTCCGGTCTCGAGGCCGATCTCTATCTCCATGATCATGCCGGCTTCGGCGGCGATTCGATCAAGGCCCAGTCCAGGACGCCAGGGGTCGGGGTAACCACCCGGCAGTCGCATGCGCCCGGCAAGCCCTACACGATCGACATCACCGGCCACTATCCGGGCGACACAGTCGATGTCGGGCTCTGCTTCTACAGGAAGTCCGATAAGGACAAGGGTGGCTACTACCCTTGCTGCAAGATGACTTTGCCGCTCAGAACCCCAGCCGTCAGCTGCGAACGTTAAGGAGGGGAAGATGAAAAATCTCGCACTCTCCCCGTTCGCCCAGAGCAGCCAATTAACCGGCACTCAAACAACCGTCATGGAGACGATCATGAAACCCCTGTCATACGCCAGGCGCGGCGCGCACTGGCTGATGGCGGCCGGTATCGCGGTCGCCATGCTGACCCCGGTGCAAGGCTTTGCGGAAGACGCCGCCCCGATCACCCCGGAGCTGAAGCTCGATCTCGACAGTTCGCGCGTCATCAATCCGAGGCCCGACCGGGTCGTACCCTTCTTCACCAAGAAAGGCACTCAACGAGGCTGCGACTATGTCGTCTATTCGCTGAGCTTCGGCCTGCGCGGTGATCCGCAGGGCCTTGCCGACCCGAGCCTGGAAGCCAGGCTGAAGAAGGTCCGGGTCGATTTCAAGGACCAGCTTCCGCACGGCCTTGAGATCGTCAACGTCGATGTGTCCGGCGACGGCACGGATTCGTCCGGCGGACCGCTGCCGGGGGCGACGATCAGCACGTCGGCAAATCCGAACGATACGGCTGTTGTTTCCGATTTCCGTATCTCCACTTCCGATCTCGATGGCATCGGGGCTCCCAATGAGCGCATCATCAACTTCAAGATCACGGCCAAGATCAATCATGCGGCATTTCCCGCGCCGACGATCGTCGACAACCAGGGCATGATCAAGTTGACCGCCGGACCAGGCACCGGGACCATTATCCCGTCGCAGGATCCGGGCAAGCCCGACGACGGCGACTTCAAGACCGGCGAAAAGACCTCGATCAAGATCGATGTCAGCAAGTGCAATCCGCCACCACCGCCTCCCGGCAAGGAGTGCTTCAAGGTGGAGCGCGGCACGGTCGACTGCGTGCCCGGCGGCGGCGCCTTCATCTACCACATGCCGGTCGGCCCGGAGATGGGCGGCAAATGGGTGCAGGTGTCGACGACCACGCCCGGCATCACCATCATCCCCGACACGCAGCCGGTGCCGGCGGGCGGCGGTGTGCTCAACTGGAAGATCGTCGGCGCATCGCCCGGTGACGTCATCCACCTCGTCGTCACCGGCATCGAAACCTATGCCGGTCCGAAGGAAGGCTGGGGCCTGTGCTGCACGCAGACGATCGACATCGTCATCCCGCGTGACCAGAGATGCCCGCCCAAGGACAAGGAACCGGATCTCAAGGTCGAGAAACGCGCCGACGTGTCGCGTTGCACGATGGGCGGCGGCTGCGACTTCACCATCAGGGTCACCAATGTCGGCACCGGTGCCTACCACGGCAAGATCGTGCTCGACGAAGTGACGCTGCCGGCCGGCTCGACGCTCGATTCAGGCCCCAATCCGCCCTGGGTCTGCGTGCCCGGCACCACCCCGATGACGTGCACCTATCCGGTGACCACGCTCAATCCGGGAGCCTCGGTCGACCTCAAGCTCGGCTTCAAGCCGGCCGGGGGCTGGCAAGGCGGCGCCTTGCGCAACTGCGCCACCTATAATTATGGGGCCAGCGGCAAGCCGCTTTTCGGCAGCCAGTCGAACGATCGCGGCTGTGCCTCGATCCCGATCTGCCGGCGTGGCGATCGTGACCGCGACTGCCGGCCGCCGGTCGAAAAGAAGGTCGACCTGATCCTGAAGAAGCGCGCCCGCATCCCGGTCTGCACGGCCGACGGCATCTGCTACTTCGTGATCGACATCATCAACAACGGCACATCGACCTATAACGGGCCGCTGACGGTGATCGACAGCTATCCGGCCGGTGCACCGTCCTCCTCGACCTTCGGCCCGAGCCCACCCTGGACATGCGGACCAAATGGCCCCGGCCAGTTCCGCTGTGACAATGCGGGGATCTCGCTGCCTCCGGGCGCCTCGACACCGATTGTCGTCAAGGCGGTCATGCCCGCCGGCTACCAGTCGGACACGGTCGAGAACTGCGCGGTGGTGAAGGCCATCCCCGGTGAGGTCGACCTCACCAACAACAAGGCTTGCGCCAAGGAACGCTTCGGTCATCCCAATGGCGGCAAGCCGGCCCTGCGCATCACCAAGGTGTGCAACGGCTCGCTCGCCGGTGCCGCGGTCGTCTCTTGCCGCATCACTGTCATCAGCGTTGGCACCGCTGCCCCCACCGGCCCGGTGCGGGTCAACGATGCCGCCACACTGGTGGCTGGCACCGCGCCCGTCCAGATCCAGTCCGTCACTCCTGACGGCGCGGAATGGGCCTGCGGACCGGTTCCGGCCAATGCGCTGTCGTGCCAGATCCCCGGTGCCGTGATGACACCTGGAACCAGCCGCCACTTCGACGTGACGGTTTCGGCGAACGGCGCGTTCGAGAACTGCGCGCGCGGCTCGTATGGTCCGGCGCCGGGCGACGACATCGTCTATCCGATCGGCCAGGCCTGCGCCAAGGGCGGCGGCTCTTCGACCATCCGCGTCGAAAAGACCGGCGACCGCGAATGCAAGCTCGGCCAACCCTGCTCGTTCGAGATCACCATCACGAACGACGGCACAAGCCCCTTCTCCGGGCCGGTCCGCATCGGTGATGCGATCGGCGTGGAGGGTCTCGGCAGGCTGGAAGGGGTTGAGATCACTTCGATCGATCCGCCCTTCGGCTGCTCGCCGGAACCGACAAGCTTGCCGCTGTCCTGCATTGCCAACCTGACGCTCGGCGCAGGCGAAAGCCAAATGCACCATGTCACCGTGGTCATTCCCGACGACGGCCGCCTGGCCAATCTGCAGGGCAACGTCAGCGGCCAGAACTGCGTTGGCGTCCTGTCTCCCGACACACGGGTGCAGGGCGGTGGCGACGTGCTTTCCGGCGATCAGACCAACATCCAGGGCGATCGCGGCAAAGCCTATGCCTGCCATCCCTTCTCCATCAGCCACGAGACGAAGAAGGAATGCTCGGCAGGCTTCGTCCTGAACGGCGCCGGCCGGTGCGTCTGCCCGCCCGGTACGACGTTCCGCAACGGCCAGTGTTCGCCGGGTGGCGGTATCGTGCCGAAGCCGGAGCCGAAGCGCTGCGTGCTGCTCGAAGGCCAGATCCGCACCGAGGACGGACGCTGCGTCTGTCCACGCGGAACCGGGCTTGAGAACGGCAAATGCGTCAGGACCGACAAGCCCGAGCAGTGCGTGATCCGTGGCCAGGTCCACAATGCCGATGGCGATTGCGTCTGCCCCAAGGGTACGGAAGTCAGGGACAACGCCTGCCGTCCGATCCGGCCGAAGCCCGAGCAGTGCACGATCCGTGGCCAGGTCCACAATGCCGATGGCGATTGCGTCTGCCCCAAGGGTACGGAAGTCAGGGACAACGCCTGCCGTCCGATCCGGCCGAAGCCCGAGCAGTGCACGATCCGTGGCCAGGTCCACAATGCCGATGGCGATTGCGTCTGCCCCAAGGGTACGGAAGTCAGGGACAACGCCTGCCGTCCCATCCGGCCGAAGCCTGAGCAGTGCACGATCCGTGGCCAGGTCCACGACGCCAACGGCGATTGCGTCTGCCCGAGGGGTACCGAAGTGCAGGGCAATGCCTGCCGGCGCAAGCAGCCTGATCTGCAGCAGTGCGACATACGCGGCCAGGTCCACAACAAGCGCGGCGAGTGTGTCTGTCCGCGTGGAACCGAAGTGATCAACGGTGCGTGCCGCAAGCCTAACCAGGAGGTGGAATGCGCACCGGGCTCGCAGATGATCGATGGCCAGTGCCAGCCGATCATCAGGCGGCACTGCCCGGACGGCACGATCGGGCGGTATCCGAACTGCCGCCCAGTCCGCGGGCAACCGTCGCTGGAGCTCAACCCGGGCCTGCTGCTGCAGCTACTGCCAAGGCGCATGCCACAGGCCGAACAGCAGCAGGATCCGGCTCCAAACAGAATGCTGAAACTCCAGCAGCAATAACCGGCTGCTCGACGCCAGACCAGAACCCGCCGGAGCAATCCGGCGGGTTTTTCGTCAATGCTCGGGGCAAGCGTAAATTGGCTGCAACACGATCGGAGACGCCGCAACGCCACGCCAGCCCGTGCAGCGACCGCGCCTGCGCACTCGACAAGTCACCCGTGGCGCATTAGGCAGTCGATAGAGTGGCCGGACGAAAAGGGCGCTCGGAAAGGCGGCACCTGTGAGCAAAAAGACCCTGATCGCACCTTCGGTGCTGGCGTCGGATTTTTCCAAACTCGGTGATGAGGTTGAAGCGGTGGTGGCGGCCGGCGCCGACTGGATTCATCTCGATGTGATGGACGGGCATTTCGTCCCCAACATCACCTTTGGCCCGCCGGTGATCAAGGCGATCCGCGACCGCACCAAGGCCTTCTTCGACTGCCATCTGATGATTGCCCCGGCCGACCCCTACCTGGCTGCTTTTGCCGAGGCAGGCTGCGACGGCTTGACGGTGCATGCCGAGGCCGGACCACATCTCGACCGCTCGCTGCAGACCATCAGGAACCTTGGCAAGAAGGCTGGTGTGTCGCTCAATCCGGCGACGCCGGAAAGCACGGTCGAATACGTGCTCGACCGGCTCGATCTGATCCTGGTCATGACCGTCAATCCGGGCTTCGGCGGCCAGGCCTTCATTCCGGCAATCGTAGACAAGGTGAAGCGGATCAAGGCGCTGATCGGCAGCCGGCCGATCCGCATCGAGATCGACGGCGGCGTCTCGGCCGAAACCGCGCCGCTGGTCACGGCCGCCGGCGCCGACATTCTGGTGGCGGGCGCCGCCATCTTCAAGGGCGGCAGTGTCGAAGCCTACCGGCAGAACATCCAGGCGATCAGGACGGCAGCCGACAACGCAGCCGGCTAATTCGCGACGTATCCGTCTCCGATCAATCCGATATGCCGGCCAAGGGCCCGGTGCCGGGCGCCGGCTTGTGAGCGATGGTGCCGCGGCATCGGATCTGGAAGCGGAGGCGGTCTGATTCGGTGTTCGCCGCCAAACAGAACAGTTGGTCCCACGCACATACAAAAGAACAGGACGAACAGATTCTCCTGCGTGCATAGAAAACATGTCAAGTTTCCGCAGGTTGTAGGGATGCGCGAAATTACAGCATCGAGCTCTGGAAAGCCGTATATTCCTTTGTGCTTAAGTACAATAGCGTGGCCTTCTGCTTGAGCGCACAACAGCAGGTACTGTATGGTACATGTACGAAAGGGGAATGCTTTCGGACTCGAATTGCCCAAAACAAAATTGGGAACAAGGAGTCGCTTTGACATACGGAGCCGCCAATCTGAACGACGACGCTGCAGGACCCAAAAGCACCCTTGCCAGCGCGGTCTACCAGCAATTGCGCGACGACCTTCTCGGGGGTGTTCTTGAAGCCGAGAGCAAGCTGCGGGTCGAGTGGGTGGTCTCCAAATATGGGGCTGGCGCCTCTCCTGTCCGCGAAGCCCTCAATCGCCTTGCTTCGGAAGGGCTTCTCGGCCGCCACGACCAGCGCGGCTTCTTCATCATGCCGATTAGCGCGTCGGAGCTCGAGGAGCTGACGCGCACCCGCTGCTGGCTCGAGGAGCGGGCGCTTCGCGAATCCATCGCCCACAGAACCGCCGAATGGGAAGAACAGCTCGTCCTGGCGCTGCATCGCCTGGGCCGCGCGTCACGTTTTTCGCCGCAGAATCCCGTCTCGCTCGATCCGGATTGGGAGCGGCTGCACCGCATCTTCCATAGGGTGCTGATCTCGGCCTGCCGGTCGCAATGGCTGGTGGGGTTCTGCGATCAACTTTCCGATCACGCCTATCGCTATCGGCAAATGGTTCATGACGGCGAAGGTGTCCAGCGCGACCTTTTCGGCGAGCATCGCCTGATCGCCGAACATGCGCTGGATGGCAATGCCGACGGCGCGGTCGAGGCGCTGATCAACCACTACCAACTGACCGCCGCCTTGTGCATGAAACGCTTCGAGCAGGACGAAGCCGCAAAGGCGATCGCCGGCAAGGCCGGACACGACCGGCGATAGCGGTCGTTTTCCCCGCGGGTCCTTACGATCATTGTTGCCATCCAGCGGCATGGCACGGCCGGCGCGAATCCCTGTCCGCGGTCTTGACGGCGGAGCCAAGAACCGCGAACTCTTCGCCGCCAAGGCATGCCGTTCCAAGCGCGTGTGCAAGGCCCGCCGTTCCGCCGCCCCAGGGAAGTCTTCATGAGCAATCATCTGTTCGATGCGTTCCGGTCCCGGATGCCGGCGCCTGGGCGCCTGCTGATGGAAACCGATGACGGCCGCTCGCTCAGCTATGGCTATATGCTGGAGGGCTCGGCCCAGCTCGCGCATGCGCTCTTGCAGTTGGATGTCGAACCGGGCGACCGGGTCGCCGTTCAGGTCGAGAAGAGCCCCGAAGCGGTTCTGCTCTATCTCGCCTGCCTGCGTGCCGGCGCCGTCTTCCTGCCACTCAATACCGCCTACACGTTGACTGAGCTGGAGTATTTCTTCAGCGATGCCGAGCCACGGCTGGTCGTCTGCGATCCCGCGAGGGCAGCCGACATCGCAGCGTTGGCGGAAAAAACAGGCGCTGCCACAGTCACGCTCGGCCGCGATGGCCAGGGAACGCTCACCGATCAGGCCTCGCGGCTGCCGATGGATTTTCATGACGTGGCTCGCGGGCCGGACGATCTCGCGGCGATCCTCTACACGTCGGGAACGACCGGCCGCTCGAAAGGCGCCATGCTCAGCCACGAGAACCTCGCCTCCAACGCGCGCGTGCTGGTCGAGCACTGGCGCTTCACCGGAGAGGACGTGCTGATCCACGCGTTGCCGATCTTCCATACGCATGGCCTGTTCGTCGCCACCAATGTCATCCTGATGGCCGGCGCTTCGATGCTGTTCGAGCAGAAGTTCGATCCGGCCCGCATCGTCTCGCTGCTGCCCCGCGCCACGGTCCTGATGGGCGTGCCGACCTTCTATGTGCGCCTGCTGCAGCAGGATGGACTGGACCGCGAGGCGGCGAAAAACATCCGTGTGTTCATTTCCGGTTCGGCGCCGCTGCTGGCGGAGACGCACAGGGCCTGGCGCGAGCGCACCGGCCACGCGATTCTCGAGCGCTACGGCATGACCGAGACCAACATGAACACCTCGAACCCCTATCAGGGCGAACGGCGCGCCGGCACGGTCGGTTTCCCCTTGCCCGGCGTTACGCTTCGCATCACCGATCCCGACAGCGGCGCAGCACTTGCGCAAGGCGAGGTGGGCATGATCGAGGTGAAGGGCCCGAATGTCTTCGGCGGCTATTGGCGCATGCCGGAGAAGACCAAAGCGGAATTCCGCGCCGACGGCTTCTTCATCACTGGCGATCTCGGCCTCATCGATGCCGACGGCTACGTCCATATCGTCGGCCGCGGCAAGGACCTGGTTATTTCCGGCGGCTACAACATTTATCCGAAGGAACTCGAAAGCGAGATCGACGCGCTTGACGGGGTCAGCGAAAGCGCCGTCATCGGCGTTGCCCATCCGGATTTCGGCGAGGGCGTCACCGCTGTCGTCGTGCGGGCGCCGGCATCGCGGATCACCGGAGCTGAAATTCTCGGCGCCATCGGCGAACGCGTGGCGAAATACAAGCTCCCCAAGCGGGTCATCTTCGTCGACGAACTGCCGCGCAACACCATGGGCAAGGTGCAGAAGAATCTTTTGCGCGAGACATATAAGGATCTCTACACAGCCTGAAATTGGAGCTGCGCGGCCGGTCGGTCAGCCCGGGGCGCCAACCCCAAAAACCCTGTCGCCACCGATCCAGACACCCTTCATGTCGAGTTCGTCCGACAGCGAAACGATATCCGCCGCCGTGCCGTTGGCGAAGCGGCCGAGCCGGTGCGACTGGCCGATCGCCTGCGCCGGATAGAGCGAGGCCATGCGCAAGGCTTCCGACAGGTCCAGCCCGACGATCCGGTGGACGTAGCGAACGGCCGAGATCATGTCGAGATCGGCACCCGCCAGCGTTCCGTCGGCAAGCCGCAGGCTGCCATCCCTGCGGTAGATGGTGCGGCCGTTGAGCGTGAACGAGGTCATGTCGGTGCCGATTGTCGCCATGGCGTCGCTGACCAGCACGATCCTGCCGGGACCTTGCTTCGCACGCAGCGCGATCTTGATGGTGGCGGGATCGACATGGATGCCGTCGGCGATGAGACCGGCCGACAATGTGCCGATGTCTATGGCCGCGCCTGCCAGCCCGGGCTCGCGGTTGCCGATCTGGCTCATCGCGTTGAACAGATGGGTGACCATCGAGGCGCCGGCCTTGGCAAAGGTGCTGGCCACCGCGTAGCCGGTGTCGGAATGGCCAAGGCTGACGATGATTCCGGCCTTGGCGAGTGCCGCGACGCGCGCCGGCTCGACGGATTCGGGTGCTATGGTGGTGAGCAGCACCGGCAGCTTTTGCCGCGCCGCGATCAGCCTTGCCTGGTCGTCGTCCGTCATCGGCCGGATCAGCGCCGGGTCATGCGCACCCTTGCGGGCGATCGACAGATGCGGCCCTTCGAGATGCAGGCCGAGAAAACCCGGAACCTTCTGCAGCGTCGCTGCCGCGCCGGCGGCAATCGCGGCGGCGGTGATGTCGGGTGTATCGGTGATCAACGTAGGCAGCAGCGCCGTCGTGCCGAACGGCGCATGTGCCCTGCAGATGGTTTCGAGCGACGCGACATCGGGATGGTCGTTGAGCATGACGCCGCCGCCGCCATTGACCTGTACATCGACGAAACCCGGCGCCAGCACGCCACCGCCGGTCGCGACGACGCGGACATCTGCGGCAATGGCCCCGGTGGGCAAAATAGCCTCGACCAACCCGTCGCGCACGAGCAGCGCGTGGCCGTCATGCCAATCGTCGCCGTCGAAAATCCGGGCACCGGTCAGGGCAAAGCGATCGCTCATACCGTCTCCGTCACCTTGCGAAGATTGCGCGGCGTGTCCGGGTCGAGGCCGCGATGGCGGGCAAGCGCCTCGACGAACATGTAGAAGGAAACGATCAGCGTCAGCGGGTCGGTCAGGGGATTGCCGGTGGCGACATGCGGCAGGCGCACGGCACGCTGGGCAAGCGCAGAGGTGACGAACACCGGCGCACCCTTGGCCGCCAAGCCGTCGGCGGCCTCGGCGACGGACGGTTCGGACGCGTCGCGCGCGGCCAGCGCCAGCACCGGAAAATCGGGGCCGATCAGCGCCAGCGGGCCATGCATGACTTCGGCGGCGCTATAGGCCTCGGCATGCATGCCGCAGGTCTCCTTGAATTTCAGTGCCGCCTCGTTTGCCATCGCCGCCGATGGTCCGCGGCCGAGGATGAACAGCGATTTCTGCTTCTCGATGGTTTCGGCGAGCACGCTCATCCAGTTGCAGGCGATGGCTTTGCGGAAGTGCTCCGGCAAGCGGGCAAGCGCTGCCAGCAGCGCATCGTCGCCGGTGGCATGCGCCATCAAAGCGAGACCGGCCACAGCGGAATTGATGAAGGTCTTGGTGGCCGCCACGCTGCGCTCGGGGCCGGCCAGGATATCGATGGCGTAATCCGAAGCACGCGCCAGCGGCGAATCGGCGGTGTTGGTGATGGCGATGGTCAGTGCGCCGCCGGCCCGCGCGGTTTCGGCCATGGCCACGATGTCGGGGCTCTTGCCCGACTGCGAGATCGCCAGGCAGGCCGAGCCGGCAAGCCTGAGCTTGCGCCCATAGATCGAGGCGATGGACGGTCCGACCGATGCCACTGCGAGGCCCGCGGTCAGCTCGACGGCATACTTCATGAAGGTGGCGGCATGGTCGGACGAGCCGCGCGCCACCGTGACGACAAACTGCGGGTCGCGTTCGCGGATGCCGCGCCCGGCCTCGGTCAGTACCGCGCCGGAGCCCTCGAGCAGGCGGGCGACGGCTTGCGGGATCTCCTCGATCTCGCGCCGCATATAGGTCGGCTTCGTCGACTTGGTTGGCTTTGTACTCATGATCGGCCCTCTTCACTCGGCCCCGTCAGCCGCAGTTCGGCGACGAAATCATAGGCGTCGCCCCTATAGATAGAGCGGGTGAATTCGATCACCTTGCCGCTCGCCAGATAGGAAATGCGCTCGATGTGCAGGCCGGCGATGCCTGGCGGTACTTCGAGCAGGCGTGCGTCGCTGTCGCCGAGATTGGCGGCGGAGATGCGCTGCACCGCCCGCACCGGCCGGTTGCCGGTCAACTCCAGCGCCGCATAGAGCGAGGAGCCAATATCAGCCGGATCCGGCAGCACGCTGGCCGACAGCGAGGCGCGTTCGATCGCCAGCGGCGTGTCGTTGGCAATGCGCAGGCGCGCCACCCGCGCCACCAGTTCGTTCGACGACAGGCCGAGCACCATCATCTCGTCGGGCGAGGGCGCGTAAAGACCGCGGTCGAGCCAGGCCGAACGCACCGCCATGCCGCGCCGCGCCATGTCCTCTGTAAACGAGGTCAGCCGCGACAGCGACTGCTCGACGCGCTCCATGCGCGGCGCCACGAACGTGCCGGAACCATGGCGCTGGACCAGGATGCCGCCCTTGACCAGGTCCTGCACCGCCTTGCGCACGGTGACGCGCGAAATGTCGGCCTTGGTGGCGATGTCGCGCTCGGACGGCAGCGCGTCGCCCGGCCCGATCAGGCCGCGATTGACCGCATCCTCGATGCTCTTGCGAAGCTGCAGATAGAGCGGCGCGCCGCTCTGCGCCTGATGCTTCAGCATGGCGAATATCTGGTCGGCGGCCTCGCTCATCGGGCCGCCTCCGCTGGCCTGGCGAACATACGAACTGCCATCTGCACCGCGCCGCCCAGCGCGTCGTCGAGCGGCGGCTTCAGCAGCGCGCGGTAGCGGGCCGACAGGCGCGGCGCGTAGAGCGGAGCCAGCCCGCCAAGCAGGCACAGCGGCGCGTCGTCCGAAAGGTCAAGCGCGCCGAGCGAGGCCTCGACATCGGCGACTGCCCTGTCGAGGATCCAGTTGGCGATGCTGTCGCCCTTCTCGGCATGCTCGAACACCTTGGGTGCGAAGCCGCCGAAATCGCCGGGCTTGGCATTGGTGGTGAATTCGACCACGTCCTCCGGATTGTTGCGGAAAACGGCCAGCATGCTCTGCGTCAATGGCGAATCCTCGCGAACGCCATCATAAGCAAGCAGCGTCTGCTCGAGCAGGTCCCGGCCGATGCGGGCGCCGCTGCCTTGGTCGCCGACCTGGAAACCCCAGCCGCCGATGGCGCGCGACTTGCCGTTCTTGCGCGCCATATAGGCGGTGCCGGTGCCGAGGATCGCCATGGCGCCGTCACCGGAGCCGACAGCGCCTTCGAGCGCGATCTCGGCGTCGGTCTCGACGCGGCTGATGCTGAACGGCAGGATCGCTTCGAGCTGCTGCCGGTAGGTGCCGACATTGGCGCCGGCGAGGCCAAGAATTGCCGGTGTCTGCGGGATCAGGTCCGGGTCCTGCCCGGCGTCGATGAACGCCTGCCGCGCCGCTTCGACGATGTTCGACCGGGCGCCGGTCAGATCGGTGCGGATGTTGGCAGCGCCGCTTTTGGCGCGGCCAATGACGGCACCGTCCGCTGTCGCCAGGGCTGCCCGGCAGCTGGTGCCGCCGCCATCGATTCCGAGCACGAAATTCACACGATTTCTCCTCCCGGCGGATAATACCAATAAAATACCAATAGCCAAGTGTTAATTTCCGAGTCAAAAAAATTAAGCCGTATTTTATTGAAAAACCACGGTATTCCGTCACTTCACTGATTTCCGACCCATGAGTTCGTTAATGCGTGTGGACAAGTGGTATTTTTTTGGTATTGTTCTGGTATTGGAGGAACCGGGATGGCCGAAACGCGCACCGAAGCGCTTCACAAAAATGCCGAGGGGCTGGATATCCAGGCTCCGGACGCCATCCTTTCCTATTTGGCCAATGCGCAGATTGAAGCCGCGAAAGTGGTGCGCCATGCCATTCCTTCGATTGCCAGGGCGGCCGAAATCGTTGCCGGCAGGCTGAACGGCGGCGGCAAGCTTGCCTATGCGGCGGCCGGCAGTTCGGGCCTGATGGCGCTGGCCGATGCGCTGGAGTTGCCAGGCACCTTCGGCATCCATCGCGACCGCATCGCTATCCTGATCGCCGGCGGTGACGAGGCCTTTCGGACGCTGGCCGGCGGACCGGAAGACGACACCGAGGAGGCTGCGGCAGCGGTCGCCAAGGCCGGCATCGGCGAGGGCGACTGCCTGATCGCCATCTCCGCCAGCGGCACCACACCTTATGCAGTGCGGGCCATCGAGGACGCCCGGCTGCGGGGCGCGGCCACAATCGCTATAGCCAACAACCGGGACTCGGCCCTGCTGCGACAGGCCGAAATCGCTATCCTGCTCGAAACCCCGCCGGAGCTGATCGCCGGCTCGACGCGCATGGGCGCCGGCACGGCCCAGAAGATCGCGCTCAACATGCTGTCGACGCTGACAGCGGTCCATCTCGGCCATGTCCATGATGGTTACATGGTCAATTTGAAGGCCGACAACATCAAGCTGCGCGACCGCGCGGCACGCATCGTCGCCGCCGTCAGCGGACGCGGCACGGACGAAGCGGCCCGTCTGCTCGAGAAGAGCGGCGGCGCGGTCAAGACCGCCATTCTGCTTGCCGCCGGCGCCGACAGCGCCGACGCGGCGTTGAAGATACTGGAAAAGGCTGGCCAGAAGCTGCGGCCGGCCCTTTCTGCTATAGAGGGGAGCAAGGGGTCAAAAGCCTCTGTTCTCATCAAAACCGAACCTGAAAAAGGTCAACAGGGAGACTGAGCATGACAAGGAAACTACTGACGGCACTGCTTCTGGGCACCAGCATTCTCGGCTCGGCCGGGGTCGCTTATGCCGGCGACGTAACGCTCAACATCGAAAGCTGGCGCGGCGACGACCTCGCCATCTGGAAGGACAAGCTGATCCCGGCTTTCGAAGCCAAGAACCCGGGCATCAAAGTGGTGTTCGCACCGTCGGCGCCGACCGAATATGACGCCGCACTCGGCGCCAAGCTCGCCGCCGGCTCGGCGGGCGACCTGATCACCTGCCGCCCGTTCGACAAGTCGCTTGAACTGTTCAAGAAGGGCAACCTTGCCGATCTCTCGGCGCTGCCGGGCATGGAAAACTTCTCTCCTGTGGCCAAATCCGCCTGGCAGACAGACGACGGCAAGGTGAGCTTCTGCGTGCCGATGGCCTCGGTCATCCACGGCTTCATCTACAACAAGGATGCTTTCGACAAGCTCGGCATCAAGGTGCCGGAGACCCGCGCCGAGTTCTTCGCCGCGCTCGACAAGATCAAGGCCGACGGCACCTACATCCCGATGGCGATGGGCACCAAGGATCTCTGGGAAGCCGCGACCATGGGCTACCAGAACATCGGCCCCAACTACTGGAAGGGCGAGGACGGCCGCGCAGCGCTGATCAAGGGCGATCAGAAGTTGACCGACAAGGACTGGGTCGCGCCGTTTGAGGAATTGGCCAAGTGGAAGCCTTATCTCGGCGATGGGTTTGAAGCGCAGACCTACCCGGACAGCCAGAACCTTTTCACGCTCGGCCGCGCCGCCATCTACCCGGCCGGCTCGTGGGAAATCGGCCTGTTCAACACGCAGGCCCAGTTCAAGATGGGCGCCTTCCCGCCTCCGGTCGAGAAGGCCGGCGACACCTGCTACATCTCTGACCATACCGACATCGGCATGGGCCTGAACGCAGCTTCGAAGAACGCCGATGCGGCCAAGACATTCCTGTCCTGGGTCGCTTCGCCGGACTTCGCCACCATCTACGCCAACGCGCTGCCAGGCTTCTTCAGCCTGAACTCCGCTCCGGTGAAGATGGCAGACCCGCTGGCGCAGGAATTCGTCTCCTGGCGCGGCAAGTGCAAGTCGACGATCCGCTCGACCTACCAGATCCTGTCGCGCGGCACGCCGAACCTCGAAAACGAGACCTGGGTTGAATCGGCCAACGTTATCAACGGCACCGATACGCCGGAAGCTGCGGCCAAGAAGCTGCAGGCCGGTCTCGACAGCTGGTACAAGCCGGCCAAGTAAGAGCTCAGGCTGAGCGCTGCTTATCTCCCCCCTCGAGGGGGGAGATGTCGCCGAAGGCGACAGAGGGGGTCGGTGGAGGCAGCCGCGACTTGATCGTTGCTTGAAAGCACGGTCAAATGTCGATGGCGCACTGCCTTGACCGACCCCACCCGCCTCGCTTCGCGAGGCACCCTCCCCTCGAGGGGGAGAGAGGCGCCGCGCCTTTGGCGGCATTTGCCAACCTGATCGGCGGGGACCGAACTCATGGCCGCAGACATCAGACCGAAACGACCGTTCCGCTGGCACATCGGCATCTTCCTGGCGCCGGCGGTGCTCGTTTACACGGCGATCATGATCCTGCCGCTCGCCGGCACGCTGCAGCTGTCGCTGTTCCGCAACATCGAGCAGCACCAGGTTTTCGTCTGGCTACAGAACTTCCGCACCCTGTTTGGCGATCCCAACTGGTCGGTGGGTTTCTGGAACGCGCTCAGGAACAATACCTGGTTCTTCATCATCCACATGCTCGTGCAGAACCCGATCGGCGTCATGCTGGCCGCCATGCTGTCCAGCCCGAGACTGAGATTCGCGGCCTTCTACCGCACGGCGATCTTCGTGCCGACCATTCTGTCCTTCGTTATCGTCGGCTTCGCCTGGAAGCTGATCCTGTCTCCGCTATGGGGCGTGGCGCCACATCTGATGGACTTTGTCGGCCTCAAAAGCCTGTTCACGCCATGGCTGGGCAAGGAGCACTATGCGCTGACCGCGCTCAGCCTGATCTCGGTCTGGCAGTTCGTCGGCATCCCGATGATGCTGATCTACGCCGCCCTGCTGTCGATCCCCGAAGAGGTGATCGAAGCCGCCGAATGCGACGGCATCACCGGCCTGTCGCAATTCTGGAAGATCAAGCTGCCGCTGATCCTGCCGTCGATCGGCATCATTTCGATCCTCACCTTCGTCGGCAATTTCAACGCCTTCGACCTGATCTACACCGCGCAAGGGGCGCTCGCCGGGCCGAACTATTCGACCGACATTCTCGGCACCTTCCTCTATCGCGCCTTCTTCGGCTTCCAGCTGCAGGTCGGCGACCCCAACATGGGCGCTGCGATCGCCACGATGATGTTCCTGATCATCCTCGGCGGCGTCTGCGTCTACCTCTTCCTCGTGCAGACGCGCCTGCGTCGCTACCAGTTCTGAGGGGGCGAGATGTCGAGCTTGAACACCCCCCTCTGTCCTGCCGGCCATCTCCCCCGCAAGGGGGGAGATTGGCAGCATCGCCCTTGCCGTTCTTCTTGCACCGTTGGCGATTGGCGAAAGCAGCGGCGACATCTGATCTCCCCCCTTGCGGGGGAGATGTCCGGCAGGGCAGAGGGGGGTGCCTGGGCGCCGCTCTTAAAAATTGCAGCCCGTCAGGAGACGCTCAGATGAGCACCGCCACTCGTTCCATGCCCCGCACCATCGGAGCCCACGCGATCCTGCTGACCTACACGGTGATCGCGCTGTTTCCGGTGATCCTCGTCATCATGAATTCGTTTAAATCTCGCGCTGGCATCTTCGGCGCGCCGCTGACGCCGCCGACGCCCGGGACATTCGACCTGATCGGCTACACGACCGTGATCGGCCAGGGCGACTTCATCCACTATTTCCAGAACAGCCTCGTCGTCACCGTCGCGTCGTTGTTTTTCGTGCTGCTGTTCGGCGCCATGGCGGCGTTTGCGCTGTCGGAATACCGCTTTCGCGGCAATTCGCTGATGGGGCTCTATCTGGCTCTCGGCATCATGATCCCGATCCGCCTCGGCACCGTCGCCATCCTGCAATTGATGGTGGCAAGCGGGCTGGTCAACACGCTGACGGCGCTGATCCTGGTCTACACCGCTCAAGGCCTGCCGCTCGCCATCTTCATCCTGTCGGAATTCATGAAGCAGGTGTCCGACGATCTGAAGAATGCCGGCCGCATTGACGGCCTGTCCGAATACACCATCTTCTTCCGCCTGGTGCTGCCGCTGGTCAGGCCATCGATGGCGACTGTCGCCGTCTTCACCATGATCCCGATCTGGAACGACCTGTGGTTCCCGCTGATCCTGGCGCCGTCCGAAGAGACCAAGACGGTGACGCTCGGCGCGCAATTGTTCCTTGGCCAGTTCGTCACCAACTGGAACGCCATCCTGGCCGCACTGTCGCTGGCGATCATGCCGGTGCTGATCCTCTACGTCATCTTCTCGCGGCAGCTGATCCGCGGCATCACGTCTGGAGCCGTCAAGTGAGCGAGGGTCGAGACATTATCGTCCAGAGCCTTGCCGAGACAGCGAGCCGCTATGGCTTTCGGGGCGTCCGCGCCACGAATTTCTACAGGGAGTGGCCGGAGACGATCTGCTTGCTGAACCTTCAGAAGTCGTCCTGGGGGCCGCAATTCTATGTCAATTCCGCTGTCTGGTTTAAGCGACTCGGGCCGGAACGCCGGCCGAAGGAATACAACTGTCACGTCCGTTGGCGCGTTGATTCCCAGATGGAAGACAACCAGTCGAAGGCGTTCACCCAGGCGCTCAATCTTGAGTACCCACTGCCCGACGATCATAGGCTGCCGCTTATCAAGGGCGGCATAGAGACTTACGGCTTTGGGCTATTGGCGCGTTGCGAAAACGAACTGACTTCTCTGCAGGTCGCAGATGAATGCGAGCCACATGTGATGGTGGCTCTCAAAGCCCGCATGCAAGAAAAGGCAGATTGCAATGGCTGAAACCCTGCGCGTTGTTGTCGCCGGTCTCGGCAATATGGGCCGCAGCCATGCGCTGGCGTACCACACCAATCCGGGCTTTCAGATCGCAGCACTCATCAACCGCTCCGATGTGCCGCTGCCGGACGGGCTGTCCGGCTACGGCATCAGGCGTTCCTTCGATGATGCCCTGCGTGACGAAAAGCCCGATGTCGCCTGCATAGCCACCTATTCCGACAGCCATGCCGACTATGCGGTGAGGGCGTTGGAGGCCGGTTGCCATGTCTTCGTCGAAAAGCCGCTGGCGACGACCGTGGCCGATGCCGAGCGCGTCGTCGCGGCGGCCAAGGCCAATGGCAAGAAATTGGTGATCGGCTATATCCTACGTCACCATCCCTCCTGGATCAGGCTGATCGCCGAGGCGCGGAAGCTCGGCGGCCCCTACGTCTTCCGCATGAACCTCAACCAGCAATCCTCGGGGTCCACCTGGGAGACGCACAAGCAGTTGATGCAGACGACCTCGCCGATCGTCGACTGCGGCGTCCACTATCTGGACGTCATGCTGCAGATCACCGACGCGAAGCCTGTCGAGGTGCGCGGCATGGGCGTGCGGCTGACCGAGGAGGTCGCGCCCTCCATGTACAATTACGGCCATTTGCAGGTGCTGTTCGATGATGGCTCGGTCGGCTGGTACGAGGCCGGTTGGGGTCCGATGATTTCGGAAACGGCCTTCTTCGTGAAGGACGTCATCTCTCCCAATGGCTGCGTGTCGATCGTGATGAAGGAAGGTGTGAAGTCGGATGATATCGACACCCACACCAAGACATCGACCATCCGCCTGCACAGCGCCGCGACCGGACCGGACGGCAAATTCGCCAGGCCGGACGAAATGGTGTCGATGGCAGGCGAACCCGGCCACCAAGACCTCTGCGACCTTGAACAGGCCTTCGTGCTGAAGGCGATCCGCGAGGACCTGGATCTGACCAAACATATGGACGACGCGGTCAAGTCGCTCGCCGTCTGCCTTGCCGCCGACGAGAGCGTGCGCAGCGGAAAGGCGGTGCGATTGTGACCGCAGAATTGCCGTCAGGGGTTGCATTCGCGCCCACATTCCAATCCGGAGGATCGCCGTGGGCTCGCTGAACATCGAGAACGTGAAGAAGGCCTTCGGGCCGGTCGAGGTGCTGAAGGGCATCGACCTTGAAGTGAATGACGGCGAATTCGTCGTCTTCGTCGGCCCGTCCGGCTGCGGCAAGTCGACCTTGCTCAGGGTCATCGCCGGACTGGAGGATTCGACCTCCGGCCGCGTGGTCATCGACGGCGCGGATGTCTCCGTCACGCCGCCGGCCAAGCGCGGCATTGCCATGGTGTTCCAGACCTATGCGCTCTACCCGCATCTGACGGTGAAGAACAATATGGGCCTCGGCCTCAAGCAGGCCGGGACGCCGGCGGCCGAGATCGATCGGCGTATCGGCATCGCCTCGTCGATGCTGTCGCTGGAGCCCTATCTCGAGAGGCGGCCGGCGGAACTCTCCGGTGGTCAGCGCCAGCGCGTCGCCATCGGTCGCGCCGTGGTGCGCGAGCCGAAGCTGTTCCTGTTCGACGAGCCTCTGTCTAACCTCGATGCCGCGCTGCGCGTCAACACGCGGCTGGAGATCGCGCAGCTGCACCGCCGGTTGAAGGCGACGATGATCTACGTCACCCACGACCAGGTCGAGGCGATGACGCTGGCCGACAAGATCGTCGTGCTCAACGCGGGTCGCATCGAGCAGATCGGCGGCCCGATGGAGCTCTACAATTCGCCGGCGAATGAGTTCGTCGCCGGCTTCATAGGTTCGCCGAAGATGAACTTCGTCGACGGCGCGAGGCTCGGAGAAACCGCCAAGACCATTGGCGTGCGGCCGGAACACCTGACCGTCGATCCGAAGGTGGGTGCATGGAAGGGAACGGTCGTCCATGCCGAGCATCTCGGCGCCGACACCAATCTCTATCTCGACTGCGAGAAGGCCGGGCTGATCACCGTGCGCATTTTCGGCGTCTATGATGCAGAGCCAGGCGCGACGCTCTACGCGACGCCGGATCCGGCCAAGACCTATCGGTTTGGCGCGGATGGGAAGACGATCAAGTAAATACGCCGGCGCTTCTCCCTTCCTCTCCCTCCGGAGGGGGGAGAGGTGGCTCGGCGAAGCCGAGACGGAGTGGGGGAAGCCATTCGCCAAACGCGCGCCGACAGCACAACCCCGAACAAGAAAACTCAAGTGGAAGCATTGCTTCGATGAAAAGGTCGACCCCCACTCCGTCGGGCTTAGCACGCCACCGGTGTCATATAAACAAAACCCAGCCCACGGCACGGAGAGGCATGGGGGTAGGCGGGTTTTGGGTT